>JABMRH010000051.1 GCA_013202725.1 Desulfobacteraceae bacterium | reverse complement strand
GCTTGGCTGGCTTTCCTTCTGCCTGGCCTGTGTTCCAACTTTGCAAATCATGGCTATCCGCGGGCTGCGTGATTATTTTTTTATTCACGGCGCTTCAGTCGGATTTTATCCCACCCTGACATATACCTTTATTACAATTGCTCCTTACGGACTGCTGCTTGGCTTTGTCCTTCCATATAGCCTCTTTGTGCTCAGGCTTGAAAAACCGGATTATCCCGGGGCGCTTGTATATATGACAGACAATATCGGTGATGTGGCAGGCGGCGCCCTGTTCTCATTTATACTGGTTTATCTTGTAACTCCTCTGCAAGCGGTTTTTCTGGCCAACCTGCCGCTGTTGGCGGCAACCTGTTTTCTATTTATCTCCATCCGACGGTATCATCCAGCCGCTTTCATTGGCACAGGGCTGGCTCTTGCAATTCTTCTGGCCGGTATTTTTATAGAGCCTGCATCACTTGCCACTTTCAAAGGCGAACCAGTATATTATCGCGAATCCCGATACGGCCGCATAACCGTCTATAAAGATAAGGAGCAGTTTACTCTGTTTATGGACGGCACACCTGTGTTCAGCAGCCAGAACCTGACCATGGCGGAAGAAACGATTCATTATCCAATGTCGCAATCAACCGATCCCCAGAAAATTCTGATAATTTCGGCTGAGGGCGGGATGCTTGAGGAATTGCAGAAATACCGGCTCGCACGCATAGATTACGTTGAGCTTGATCCTGAGGTTAGCTCTCTCCTGTTCAGGTTCGGCCTGATAAAGGACATTCCTGGTTTACATGTTATTCATCAAGATGCCAGGGCATATTTGGCAAAATCTGATGAAATCTATGACGCTATAATAGTCAATCTGCCTGAACCTGAAACCTTTCAAATAAACCGGTTTTTCACAGACCGCTTTTTTGCTCTGGCAAAGCAACATCTTGCAGGTTCAGGAATATTAAGTTTTTCAGTGCAGGGATTTGACAGCTACCTTGCCAAACCCCAGCTCCGTAAAGTCTCTTCCCTGTATAATACCGTGTCAGAGCATTTTGACCATATTTTGCTGCTGCCGGGGCAAAAGATTTTTTTTCTGTGCGGCAACCGTCCGATCAGGACAGACATTCCCGCTTGTCTTCTCGAAAAAGGGATTCAGACCTCTTACATCAGCGGCTTTTATTACGGCAATTTGACAAACAAAAGAATAGCAGAGTTAAACAACATGCTCGATCCTGCTGTTCCTAAAAACATCGACGAATCCCCCCAGTTGATGCGATTGGTGTTTTTACAGTGGTTTTCCAAATTCTCTACATCTCCGAATCGATTCATCGTTGTCCTGGTAATTTTGCTTTTAGTATATATGTTCCGTATCAGAGCAGAGGAGTTTGTTCTCTTTTCAACCGGCTGCATGACCATGGGCAGCGAAATCCTGGTTATTTTTGCTTTTCAGATTTTTTTTGGTTATATTTATTTTCAGATAGGCTTGATCATAACCGTTTTTTTATCCGGTCTGTTACCGGGCGCCTGGTTTGGTGAAAGACTGCAAGGCCGTGGGAAACAGATGCTGATAATTACAGACAGCCTGCTGATCAGCCTTTTGGGGCTTTTTATTCTGGCCATGAAGTATGGCGGAGACCGGTTGCCGGTTGCCTCTTTCCTTGTGTTTGGATTTGTGATTTCTTTGATATGCGGTTTTCAATTTCCGGTTGCGCTTCGTTTAAGGGGCGGTGATAATAGTGTGGTGACACGAGCCTTTTCCGCTGATCTGATAGGCGCGGCCTTCGGCACCCTGTTTACCAGCGTGGCGCTTATTCCATATCTTGGCATTGTATGGGCTACGGCAGGATTAATCGGCCTGAAACTTACAAGCTTAACTATTATGGCGACAAGACATGAAAAAAATAAGCAGACGTAAATTCCTATATTGTAGCGCAGCAGTTTTTTCAACCGCCATGCCTTTTCGTTCCTTTTGGCCTGTTGCAGAAACAGATAGCGAGGCATCCGGATCTGTTGATATCAGCGGCAAGGTGTTTACAGGGGATGCGCCCGCAAAACTATGGAAATGGTCTCACGAAGGTTTTTTTTATACGAAGTTAAAAGAAAACAAGGTGGTATGCGGCATCTGCCCCAATAGATGCATTCTGGCGCCGGGCGATTTAAGCGTCTGCCGCAGTAAAGTTAATATTGACGGAACATTATACAGCCTGGCCTACGGCAACCCCTGCAGCGTGCATGTCGACCCCATAGAGAAAAAACCTCTTTTCCATTTTAAACCAAAATCAAGAGCATTTTCCCTTGCTACCACAGGTTGCAATTTCCGTTGTTTGAACTGTCAAAACTGGGAAATCTCCCAGGTAAAGCCCTGGCAGGTGCGCCATGTTGAGCTTTTCCCGCCGGAGGTTGTGATTGAAGCAAAGCGTGCCAGGGCCAAATCCATAGCATACACATATTCCGAGCCAACCACCTTTTTTGAATACATGATCGATATCGCGCGTATCGCCAGGGAGGAGGGTATATATAACCTGTGGATATCGAACGGCTACATAAACCAAAAGCCTTTGCTGGAACTATGTAAAGTTCTTGATGCGGCTAATGTCAACCTGAAGTCATACAGTGATGCCATATACAGGAAATTAAACGGAGGCAGGCTGGAGCCGGTGTTGAATACATTTAAGACACTGCATGAACAGGGAGTGCACTTTGAGATAACGAATCTGGTTGTTCCGGGATATGTTGATGATGCTGATATGGCTAAAAGGATGTGCGAATGGATACTCAAAAATCTCGGCCCTGATTATCCGTTGCATTTTTTACGAT
>JABMRH010000050.1 GCA_013202725.1 Desulfobacteraceae bacterium | reverse complement strand
CTTTAACAATCCGATTGGACAATGACCTTGATGCCTTATTATCCAAGGCCAGCAAGCGGTCCGGAAGAAACCGAAGCGAAATTGCTCGCGAGGCTCTGCGCCGACAATTACGACTTGAACAATTCGAGGAAATACGAAAAAGAATTATGCCCTTTGCTGAAGCACACGGGTTTTTAACAGATGAAGATGTCTTTTCCCAGGTATCGTGAAGGTTTTTCTTGACACGAATATTTTGGTGAGCGCCACGGCCACAAGAGGTCTTTGTGCCGATGTATTGAGAGAAGTTCTTGCCTCTCACCAGTTAATTGTATCTGATCCCCTGTGTTGGTTGAGTTGATAAGAACTTGCTTTTTTGAAAGCGTGTTATCGAAAGATTATGATTGTATGTGAAAACCATGTAGACCGCAACATATGGAAGTCCATCGGTTGCGGTGATAATTGAAATTCAGGTATCAACGGCGAGCCGAGTTGTCAACCGCTATTTTTTACCAATTTTTACCCACTTTGATGATCCCGCGGAAAGGCTTTTTTCGGCGAGAAGGTTTGGCGGATTTTTGTTCAATTGAGGAACAACTCTACATTACGAAATGATAGGCGGTTGACATTAATATCGGATAAGGCTATTTTTTTGGTATCCAATATTAAGAATTGAGGCAATGATAATGTCGAACCAAAGACTTTACGCAAGTTATAGATGGCAATGGTTGTGTTGCCAGGTTGCTTATGAATCTGGTATTGATCCGTTCGGGGTATCCGCCAACTATCGTCCTGAACAGCGATAGAAACAAAGTACTTTATTAAGTTTTGATGAATTCAGGAATGAACTACCCCGCAGCAGAGCTGCGAGGTATCAAAATGAATTTTCGCTTTATTAACCCCGATGCAGAGCATCGAGGAATTCTTTTGATTAAAGTGGAAGTTTATAATATTACCGTTGCACTACGCAGGTTTTGCCTCCAGCCGTTTCCGTGCCGCTTCAACCGCTTTGTGAAGCTTCGGCTCCAGCAGTTCACGTTTCGGTAGTTCGGTCATGTATTCGGCTACTCTAAGCTTCAGTCCCCGTAATCGTTACTTCGATTTTTCTGGTACGGGGCCGGTTATCGTGGTTGATTGCCACTAACTACTACCAAGTCCTAATTCACCCATATCACTTCCATATTCGCAACGAATTAAATTTTACTTTTTGCGACTTGAAGAATTTCTCAACTGGCTTCTTTTTAGAAAAAGGCACCATGATACAACCACTGGCAAGCTTTTTTCCCTTTAGTTCGGTGAGAACTCCAGGGTAGTTGTAATTCTTACGCACTCTGGGGTAAAAAGCCCTGTTGAACTTGGCCTTTGCTTTTTGATCAAGATTGCCAAGGTCAAAAGTATAAACAAGAAATGGCTTGAGCTGGAGAAGTGCAGAGATATCAATGTCAAGTGGCTCGCGAAGAAAAAGTATCTTTCCCTCAAGAAAGAGGTTTTGCAATAGGCCGGTATCCGTTTCTGCCAACTCCTTTTCGGTCCTGATAACCGGCTGGATACTCCGTCCAAGTTCAAGAGAAATAATTGCGTCTTGTAATTCCTCGATAGTTTCTTTTTTAGTGGTAATCAGCATTAAATCAATATCAGACCTTGGCCCATAGTCTCCCCTTGCAAAACTACCGTAAAGGATTATTGCTTTTAAATCCTTTACGGTTGAAAGTCGCGCGACAATCTTTTTGTATATACTTTTATTCTTCAATCTGTTCACCAAATTTATTTTCAAAATATTTCAGAACCTTATCCAGGTTTTCTATTGCTCTCTTTGCCCTTCCACCATTGACGCCATCATAACCGAGATCACCGTATGCAAACCACACTTTTTTCATAGCCGAGTTTATCTCTTTGGGGTATCTGTCTCCCGAGAACTGATGTCTTTCCAGATGAGTTCCAAAATGTGTATTTTCCCTGGCTGCATCAGCCTCAACAAGCTGCTCAACAACCTTAGTGGCAAGATCACCAACTACAGTATGTTGCCCCTTTTTAAAGGCATTTCTTACTGCTTTCAGCTTTTCTCGTGCCATGCGAATGTGTTTTTCATATTCACCCATTTTAATTATTTCCTTTTAATTATGATAACGAAAAAGGTTCAAAAATACAAGATTTTCGTTATGATATGAAAAGCATATAAGAAAAAAATTGTCATCCATCCGCCAAGGCTCCAAATCAAACCGCCGCCGACTAATTCCGGCTTGCGCCTGGTTACCAAATTATAATTTCTTTAGCTTGATTTTGGCGCATAAAATTACTATAAACATATCATGTCTATTCGGGAAGATTTTGAAAAACGCGAAAAAAGCTTTATATCCTCATATGGCTGCCTGAGTTCCAATTCACAGGGGCGTATGAAAGAAGAGAAACCCTGCCCGATCCGCACCGCCTTTCAGCGGGACAGGGACCGCATTATCTATTCAAATGCTTTTAGACGGTTAAAGCACAAAACCCAGGTTTTTTTATCCCCTTTGGGCGATCATTACAGAACACGTCTTACACATACACTGGAAGTGGCGGAAATTGCAAGAACAATAGCAAGGGCTATGCGGTTAAACGAAGATCTGGCCGAAGCTATTGCCTTGGGGCATGACCTCGGGCATACACCGTTCGGACATGGCGGTGAAGCAGTTCTAAAAGAGATTTATTCACAGGATTTTTCTCACAACGAGCAGAGCCTGCGAGTTGTTGATCTAATAGAAAACAACGGCAAAGGGCTTAATTTAACCCGCGAGGTTCGTGACGGAATATTAAAGCATTCAAAGGGTTACGGGTCGATTATTCCCAATGACCCTGAAGAGCACGCTTCAACCGTTGAAGGGAGAATATTACGGGTTGCCGATATAATCGCATATTTGAATCACGATCTTGATGACGCAATACGTAGCGGCGTTATCAGCCCAGACCAGGTGCCTGAATCATGTTTAAGGATTGTCGGGAGGAGCCATTCAGAGCGAGCCAATACCATGATAAGGGATATTATTAGTTCAAGCAAGGTTGTTAATGGCGAATTATGCATACTCATTAGCGATGAGCTATTTTCAGCCATGACCACATTAAGAGAGTTCCTTTATGAAAAGGTATATCGTTCACCACAGGTCCATAACGAATTTGTCAAGGCAAAGAAGATATTATCGGATCTTTACATATATTTTTTAAGAAACGAAAAAATACTCAAAAAAAAGCTTGAAGAAATGGAAATGTTAGCCTGCTACAATAGCAAGCAGCCCAGAGAAAGGATAGTTTGCGATTTTATTGCCAGCATGACAGACAGATATGCTCTAAATCTTTATGAGGAAATCTTTTTCCCCATGCCTATTGTTTGACGAATTCGTAAAAAATCGATTTCATCAGGTGTTAGGTGTTAAGTGTTAGGTTAAAGCAATCAACTGTTTTATCAAACCCTTAACACTTAACACCTAACACTTAACACATTTTGGACGGGGCCTAAAAATG
>JABMRH010000049.1 GCA_013202725.1 Desulfobacteraceae bacterium | reverse complement strand
TTCCCGCCCCTTAGTTCGTCATTCCCGCCCCTTAGTTCGTCATTCCCGCCCCTTAGTTCGTCATTCCCGCGAAGGCGGGAATCCAGGACTCTGCTGAAAGCTTATCCCAGTGAAGGTGGGGAGATGTAACGTGACGTGCGTTAATGAAACAATATTACACTTATATTCTTGCGAGCAGAAAAAACGGAACATTGTATGTTGGTGTGACGAGTGATTTACTCAAAAGGATTTATGAGCACAAACAGAATCTTATAGATGGATTTACAAAAAAATATAATGTGCATACTCTTGTGTATTATGAGGTACATAACGACATGCGGGAAGCGATTACAAGAGAAAAGCAGATAAAGAAATGGAACAGGAGATGGAAGATGAGGCTTATTGAAGAAATGAATTCTGAATGGAGAGATTTATATTACGAAATAGTTTGAACATATTACTGGATTACTGGATTCCCGCCTTCGCGGGAATGACTGGGTGTAGGGCGGGAATGACGGTTAAGCGGTATGATGGATTTTTACAAATTCATCATTATTATTAATTGACATATAAAGTTTATTGAAATAAAAATTAAAAAATGTCGGGACGTGGCTCAGCCTGGTAGAGCACAGCGTTCGGGACGCTGGGGTCGCTGGTTCAAATCCAGTCGTCCCGACCATTTCACTTGATAGGCACTCTATTCTATAGCAAGGACCTCTGTTATTTTTCCAGATAACCCCTTCATAGTAAACGGCTTCTGAATAAAACTATTGCATTCTCGTTTCAATATCTCGGTTGCCTCTCCGTCTATGCTGTAGCCGCTGGAAAGAAGGACCTTTATATCCGGGTCAATCTCTTTTAAACGGTCATAAACTTCCCCTCCACCCATATTAGGCATAACCATGTCTAAAAGGACTATATCTATCTCATCTTGATTTTTTCTGTAAAGTTCTATAGCTTCTTTTCCATTTCTTGCTGTGAGTACCTTGTAGCCCATTGCTTCCAATAAATCCTTACCCACTTCAAGGATAATTGTTTCATCATCCACAAGAAGGACCGTCCCGGCTCCCCTAACAAACTCATCGGAAGTTTTAACAGCTTTTACAGCTTTATTTGCCGAAACGGGAAGATAAATGCTGAAGATGGCGCCATGCCCCTTCCTGGACTCAACATCAATGTAACCTCCATGAGTGCTTATAATTCCATAAACAGAAGCCAGCCCCAGGCCGGTGCCACGGCCCATCTCTTTGGTTGTAAAGAAGGGGTCGAAAATGCGCTCCATGGTTTCTTTTTCCATACCTATACCGGAGTCTGCAACTGTCAATGCGACATAATTGCCCGGTTTGGGCTTATACATTTTGCCCTTTATATTATTGTGAGTCGTATTTTCAGTTTTCAGAATAAGTTTCCCGCCGCCGGGCATTGCATCAGCGGCATTAACATAAAGATTTAACAGAACCTGCTCAATTTGCCCCGGATCTGCGTCAATTGCATGCAGGTCATCGGATAGTTCCCTGTAGATTGCAATCTCCTTTTTTGCTCTGACAAATGTATCAGAAGTTTCTACTATTAAATGGTTCAGATCAATGGGCTTAACCTCATATTGACCCTTTCTGGCATAACCAAGCAGGTGTGATGTCAGTCTGGCTCCGCTTTCAGCCTGTTTTTCAATATTCTTTAACCTTTCATAAAAGGGATGAGTAGAATCTATTTGCATTAACATTAAGGAAATATTGCCCTGGATACCCATTAGCAAATTGTTAAAGTCATGGGCGATACCTCCGGCTAATGTGCCGATAGCTTCCATTTTCTGGGCTTGTTGCAATTGGATCTCTATCTTCTTTTTTTCGGTAATGTCCTCAAAAATACCTATAGCTCCTAAAGATTTTCCGTTTTTAGAAGTTATTCTGTTATGCTTGGCCTTTATTGTCATCTTTTTGTTACTGATCTCAGAAACATAATCTCCTTCAAAATAGCCTGTCCCTTTCTTTAAAGTATCCTCGATCGTCCATCGAGCTGCTCCATCTCTCATTAACTCAGGCAAGCTATAGCCAATAAGCACATCTTTTGGTATACTAATAATTTCCGCATATTTTTCATTGCATTCAATTATAACCCCTTCTTGATCAAAATGCACAATTCCAAGCGGCGAGCAATCAAATATCATCCGATATCTTTGTTCCGACTCCCGGAGAGTTTCAGCAGCCTCCCGCTTCTCAACGGCCCTGCGGATTGTCTCTAACAATATCTCTGTATCGAAGGGTTTCTTCACATAGCTATAGGCGCCAAGATTCACCGCCTCGATAGCTGACGCTTGTGAGGCATAGCCGGTTAACAGGACACATTCCGTACTTGGAGAACGCTCCTTCAACTTTCTCATTACCTCAAGGCCGAACATATCCTTAAGCCTGAGATCAATAACGGCTACAGCGGGCTTCTCTTCCCTGACCTTGTCAAGCGCCGTCTTTCCGTCGGCGGCATCTATGGGTCTATAACCTTCTGCCCTGAATATATTGCAAAGTGACTTTCTTAGATCAGAGTTATCATCTACGATCAGTATAGTCTTTGTGTCCATGTCTTAACATACCTCGTAACCGTTCAGGGTTTAGGGTTCAAAGGTTCATTTTTCCAGTCTCTTGTTAAAGGCAGCTTGACAGTAAAGTTGCTTCCGACATCCACCGTGCTTTCGACCTCTATGGAGCCGCCGTGCCGTTCGATAATCCCATAGCTCACCGAAAGGCCAAGCCCTGTTCCCTGGCCTACAGGCATAGACGTGAAAAACGGATCGAATATGTACTCCAGGTTTTCTTCAGGTATACCGCAGCCAGTATCAGCAAACCGGATCTCTACCTCTCCATCGGGATTCACCAGTGTAGAAAGAGTTAACTTTCCTCCTTCTGGCATAGCGTTGTAAGCATTAAGGATCAGGTTCAGAAAGACCTGCTGAAGTAAATTAGCGTTACCCATTACATATGGCAGGTCCTTTGCAAACTCCCTATTCAACTCTATCTGATGCAGTTTAATCTGATGCGTTATTAACGACAGGGTTAACTCCAGGGCCTCGTTTAGATTTACAGATCCGAAATCCTCTCCGGATGTTCTGGAAAACTTAAGCAGGTTTTCTATGATTTGGCTGGCACGGTGTATGTTCGAGTAAATCTTATCAGCACATTCTTCTCTCAGTACTCTATCGTCCGGTTTTTTCAGCAAAAGCTGAGCAGCCGATGAGCATACGGCCATGGGGTTGCGGATCTCGTGTGTAATCCCGCATGTCATAACCCCAAGAGATGCCATCTTGGCCGATTGAACCACCTGGGCCTCCAAACGTTTTCTATCACCTATATCTCTTGCAACACCATAAGTTCCCATAAATGTTTTATCAGGCTCATCTACAGGTTTATCATATATACCCATGGATTTTAATTCTATAATCAAACTTTTTTCCGGGTCATAGTCGTTATTTGATGTTTTTAGTCTTAATTCAACGCCGGAAGTGGCACGAGAACCTGTTCTTCTTTCATTGAAGCGGTATTTTGCTTTATTTAGATCATCTCCAAGTATAATATCTGTATAGTGTTTACTTACAAGCTGTTCAGCGCTGCAGCCAAGTAAAGATTCGACAGCGCCATTTATAAACGTAATTTCTCCTTCTGGATTAAGGGTATAAATTATATCCGGTGATGCATTAACCAGATATTGGTATCTCTGTTCCGTTACCTCCAGTTTTCCTCTGACAATCTCATTTTCTTTTTTCAATTTAATCTGATCAACTGTATTTTTTACTCTTGCCAGAAGTTGTTCAAAATCAAAGGGTTTTCTAAGATAATCGTATGCTCCTCTTTTCAAGCATTTTACGGCCGAGTCAACACTTGCATGGCCGGTCATAATTATAAGCATTGTATCTAAATGCTTACCTTTTATATAATCCATAACATGGCAGCCATCCATGTCGGGCATAATCATGTCAAGGAGAACTATATCATAGCTGTCTTTGTTCAAACATTCTATTGCTTCTCTGCCATTGCGACCGGTATGTATATTATAGCCTTCGAAACCTAACAAAACCTTCAGTCTATTCCGCATCCGTGCTTCATCATCTACTATTAAGATTTTGGGCACATACAACATAATTCAGACCTCGTAAAATTTAG
Organism: Desulfobacteraceae bacterium; assembly: GCA_013202725.1. Lineage (GTDB taxonomy): Bacteria > Desulfobacterota > Desulfobacteria > Desulfobacterales > ETH-SRB1 > Desulfaltia. Next base: position 198 of record JABMRH010000049.1, on the reverse strand, counting down.
TTTTTTGTTGCCCACAAACCCTTCAACGGCAGGATTTTGTTCAAAAATTGGACATTAGGCCGGTCTGGATTTTAAGGTTCACGTTTACTTAAATTTAAACTTTTTATTTTTAAAAACCTTCGAGCACGCATTTACTACCTCAACATCATAAAGTTTACCTTTATTAATTGAGAGCTCTTCTAAAGCTTTATCTATACC
>JABMRH010000048.1 GCA_013202725.1 Desulfobacteraceae bacterium | reverse complement strand
GCATTCATCTGTGTGAATCTGTGGCTGAATAGTTACAAAACAATGTTATAATATTATGTTGTGTTCAGTGTTTTTTGGATGATTTTTCTAAGTTCATCATAACTATATGAAACCAGAAGCTCCGGGAATTCGTTTTTTACATTGTCGGGAGGCCGGAACAGGATGCCTGTGTCGGCCTCTTTGAGCATGGTTATATCATTATAGGAGTCACCAAACGCTATTATTTCATAATTGAGGTTTTTTAAGGAAAGCACAGCCTTGCGCTTGCCGTCATTTTGTCGGAGATTATATCCAACAATATATCCGTCAGGGTCTATTGATAGAGAGTTGCAAAAAAGGGTTGGCCTGCCCAGCTTTTTCATTAAAGGTCCTGCAAGCTCAACAAATGTATCTGAAACAATTATTATCTGGGTCTGCGATTTGAGCCATTCCAGAAAATTCACCGCCCCGTCAAGAGGATTTATCGAATCGATAACATTTGTAATATCTTTAAGCTTGATCCGGTTCTCGTGAAGGATATCAAGCCGTTTTTTCATCAAAACATCATAATCGGATATATCACGAGTAGTCAGCCTTAGCTCTTTGATGCCGGTCTTTTCGGCTACCTGTATCCATATTTCAGGAACAAAGACACCCTCTAAATCTGAACAGACAATATACATGCTACCTCAAAAATGTTACCTTATATCAACCATGGTTATCGGTTTCTTCGACCCTTATGAGAACCGGCCTGTCGCTGACAATATCAAGGGCCTCAATCTCGGATAGAGCCATTTTAACATCATGTTCCTTTGCAAGGTGCGTGAGGATGACAATAGGAACCGAGCCGGTCGATTTGCGTCCTTTTTGGTGCACGGATTTGATGCTGATGCCACGATCACCCAGTATGCCCGATATTTTAGATAAAACCCCCGGACGATCTGCAGCGGAGAACCTGAAGTAGTAATTGGTAAAGATATCGTCAACCGGCATGATCGGAATTTTTCTTATATTTTCCATCTGGTAGGACAGCAATGGAATTCTTCCCCTTGTGCCGGATAAAAGATTGCGGGCCAGATCTGCTATATCTCCTACAACCACGCCGGCTGTTGGCATCATACCCGCGCCAAGGCCGTAAAGCATCATGTCGCCGACAGCATCACCCGAAATTGTAATTGCATTCAAAGAGCCGTTTACGTTTGATAGCTGATTGTCAAACGGTATCATTGCAGGGTGCACCCTTGCTTCAACCTCTTTTCCTCTGTTTTTGCTTATAGCCAAAAGCTTTATCCTGTACCCGAATTGATCGGCAAAATCGATATCCATGGGGGTAATTTTTGATATTCCTTCAATATAAATATCATTAAAATTAATCTCCACACCATATGCAATAGATGTTAATATGGCCAGCTTGTGTGCCGTGTCTATCCCCTCAACATCCAGAGAGGGGTCTGCCTCTGCAAAGCCTTTGGCCTGCGCCTCAGACAGGGCTGCTTCAAAGGTAATCCCATCATATGTGCTTTTTGACAGAATATAGTTGCACGTACCGTTTAATATGCCGGTCATCGATTTTATGCGATCACCAACCAGAGACTCCCTGATCGATTTTATAACCGGCATACATCCGCCCACACTCGCCTCAAAAGCAAGATCAATCCCCTTTGCGTAAGAGGCTTTAAAAAGGATGTTACCATGGGTTGCAAGAAGGGCCTTGTTTGCGGTTACAATCTGTTTGCCGTTGTCGATTGCTCTTAAGATAAGCTCCTTTGCAATTCCCACCCCGCCGATCATCTCGACAATTATATCTATTTGCGGATCATCAACCACCTTGCGGGCATCGGTTACCAGGACTCCATCATCAAAGTTGATTTCCCGATCCCTTTTTATATCAATATCCGCGACATGTTTTAATGACAGTAACGCCCCGACCCGAGCGGCAATAAGCTCTTTGTTTTCAATCAGAATTTTTGCAACACCGGTTCCTACGGTGCCGCATCCAAGCAAACCAATATTAATTTGTTTCATAGTGCCTGTGCCTATAATATTTTTTTGATTCCCCTTACAGCCTGGTTTATGCGCATCTTGTTTTCAATAAGCGCAAAACGGACATATTCATCTCCGTATTCGCCGAAACCCAGCCCGGGAGAAACAGCTACCTGAGCCTCTTTAATCAGAAATTTGGAGAATTCCACAGAGCCCATTTTTAGATATTGTTCAGGAATTTTTCCCCACACAAACATGGTTCCTTTTGGGCTTTTTATATCCCATCCAACGCGATGAAGGCCGGAAATCAGAGCATCTCTTCGCTCTTTATAGGTGTTGCATATCTCTGTAACACAATCCTGCGGGCCGTTTAAAGCTATGATGGATGCTATCTGAATCGGCTGAAAAATCCCGTAGTCAAGATAGCTTTTTATTCTGCGCAGGGCGCCCACTATTTCTCTGTTTCCAACACAAAAGCCTACCCTCCAGCCCGGCATGCTGTAACTTTTGGAAAGGGAAAAGAATTCCACCCCCACATCCTTGGCCCCTTTTACCTGCAAAAAACTGGGGGCTTTATAGCCGTCAAAAACAAGGTCGGCATAAGCAAAATCATGGATTACCATAATATTGTATTCCTTTGCATAAGCCACGATTTTTTCAAAAAATTCCAGGTTGACAACCTCGGTTGTTGGGTTGTGAGGGTAGCTTATAATCAACAATTTTGGCTTTGGCCATGTCTGTCTTGTGGCTTCCATCAGGTTTTCAAAGAAGTCCGAATCCGGCCCGACAGGTATTCCGCGCACATCTCCTCCGGCAATAATTGCGGAGTACGGATGAATCGGATAGGTTGGATTCTGAGAAAACACAACATCTCCCGGTCTGATTGTAACAAGGACAAGATGGGAGATGCCGTCCTTGGCGCCGATTGTGACTATAGCCTCCTCCTCATGGTCTATATCCACGTCAAATCTTCGTTTGTACCAGCTTGAAATAGCCATCCTAAGCTTTGTAATACCCTTTGATGCAGAATATCTGTGGTTGTGGGGTTTTTGAGCCGCCTCCAACAGCTTGTCGACTATATGCTTTGGGGTGGGAAGATCGGGGTTGCCCATTCCAAGGTCTACAATATCCTCGCCGGCATGTCTTGCATCCATCTTTATTTTGTTGACAGTTGTAAACACATAAGGTGGCAGACGATTTATCCTTGCAAATTTTTCCATAAAAACAACCTCGTACCTTATAAAAATAAATAGTTAAATTTTTGCTAAATTACAACACAAAGAACTTTATGTCAAAAAAATTGTTTTGACTTTCAGTCTAAATCGGTTTAATTTTTAAATGGTTGTCTATTAGTGAAGGATGGTTTTGTGGGAGATAAACATGAATAAGCCCTTAACCTATGCCGATGCGGGCGTAGATATTGACAAGGCCAACAACCTTGTTAAGGCCATAAAAAAGATTGCAAAACATACGCCCAGAACCGGCGTTATAGGTGACATTGGAGGGTTCGGAGGGCTCTATTCGCTTAACCTTGCAAATGTTGACAGTCCGGTTCTTGTAAGCTCAACAGACGGAGTCGGCACAAAGCTTAAGATAGCCTTTATGATGGACAAACATGACACGGTCGGGATTGACCTTGTAGCCATGTGTGTAAATGATATCATTGTGCAAGGCGCCAAGCCGCTGTTTTTTCTTGATTATCTGTCAATGGGGAGGTTGAGCACAAAAATTGCCACAGAAATTATCGAGGGGATTGCAGAGGGCTGCAGACAGGCAGGGTGCGCCCTAATAGGTGGCGAAACAGCGGAAATGCCGGGCTTTTATAAAGAAAATGAATATGACCTGGCAGGTTTTGCCGTGGGTATGGTTGATAACAGCAAGATTATTGACGGGTCTGAAATTCATGTCGGCAACAAGGTTATCGGAATAGCATCCAGCGGCCTTCACAGCAACGGATATTCTTTGGTGCGAAAGATCTGTTTTGATAGTTTGAAACTAAAAATTGACGATTATGTTCCCGAGCTTGGCCGAACACTGGGTGAAGAGCTTCTTACGCCGACAAAAATATATTCGGCGGTCATTTATCGTATACGCAAGGGGCTGCCGATACACGGGCTTGCCCATATTACTGGCGGAGGTATTGAAGACAACATTCTGCGCATAATACCAAAAGGATGCAATATCGTGATGCACAAGGAAAGCTGGGATGTTCCCTCTGTGTTTCCTTTTTTGAAAAAGGCCGGCAATATATCCGACAACGAGATGATACGCACTTTTAATAATGGAATCGGGATGATAGCGATTGTACCGGAAAGTTCGGCGCAGGAGATGGTGGAGCGGCTTAGCGCTATGAAAGAGAAAGGGTTTATAATAGGAGAGATAGTTGAAAGAAAAGAAACTGCCCGGTACATCGAGTGGGTTTAGCAAATATTTATTAGGCTTTATGGACTGGATAGCAAAGGGTTACAAAGATAAACCCTTTTGCTCTACCTGAAAAGTGAAAACAAGCGGCGCCAGGAGGCGCAAATGTCTCAAATAATATGGCTATATACCGTGTCTTCGCTATCTAAGTATTTGTAGCAAAAAGCATCACAATCCTTCCGCGCTAACAAAAAAACAAACGGACTTAATGCTTCACAACAAAACACAAGGCAAAGATTATAGCTGTGCTTATAGATTGATTGGAACGTATAGACTGTTTTCAGAATCTTTTCGTTATATTATCCCTCGCCTGTCTCTTATCTTCGTTGTTATGATTGCAACCGCAGTAGTTTCTTTTGCACAGAGCCATGAGCGACTGTTTGATGATGATCCTGCCGAGCCATGGCATATTACTGCCGATGAAATAGGCTTTGATAAAAAAACCAATCAACATATCGCAAAAGGGAATGTCATCATAACAAAGCAGGACAAAAGGCTTACAGCCGATTTTGTTCGTTTTGATGATAAAACCATGGAGGTGCTGGCTGTCGGCCATGTGATAATGACGGCAGGTGATGATCTGCTTGTTGGTGACAGGATGGAGATGGATCTGGAGGCTGAAATCGGAACAGTGTATAATGGAACAGTCTTTATTAAAGAAAACCATTTTTATATAAAAGGGGATAAGATACAAAAGACAGGGAAAGACTCTTATGCTGTAGGCAAAGGCAGCCTTACAACATGTGACGGCGATAGTCCTGCGTGGAAAATAACAGGGAGAAACGTGAAAGTTACCATAGAGGGATATGGCTTTGTTAATCACGCAGCTCTTTGGGCAAAAAGGGTTCCAGTGTTGTACACACCCTTTTTGGTCTTTCCTGCAAAGACAAAGAGACAGTCCGGCCTGTTGCCGCCACAAATAGTATATTCGGAACGGAAATGGGAGGAATACATACAGCCTTTTTACTGGGCTATTAACGAAAGTTCGGATGCAACCTTATATTACCACCATATTGGACGCAGAGGAGATAAAATAGGTTTTGAATACCGCTATGTTTTAGATGAAAAGTCAAAAGGAACCATAATGTATGACTTTTTGCAAGACAGTAAGGTAGATAACGGCACGCTGGAATCGAGCGAAGAATGGGGATATACGGATGATAGTGAGCTGCGGCCCAATTCCGACAGGTACTGGTTCAGGATGAAACATGACCAAGATCTGCCTGCTGGTTTTACCGCAAAACTGGACATAGATATTGTCAGCGATCAGGATTACCTGCATGAATTTAAGGACGGATATACGGGGTTTGACGTAACCGATAACTTTTTTAACAAAAACTTCGGCAGAGACCTTGACGATTATACTGATTCAACAAGGGTAAACAGCCTGAGCATAAACAAGAGCTGGTCACAATTCAGCCTTAATGCCGAAACCCGCTGGTATGATAAT
>JABMRH010000047.1 GCA_013202725.1 Desulfobacteraceae bacterium | reverse complement strand
TGGGCCTTTCTGTAGATGATCAAAAAGACCTTTATTCAATATCTTTGCTCCATGTTAGCTGTTTGACTTTATCTACATTGAAATCAAAGCCTACACTTAAAATGTTTGAATTAATGCCTGATCATTGTATAGAAGGAGAAAAAATTATTTCATCTCTTCCATTGTTTATACCAAGAAAAAATGTAATTAAATATCATCATGAGAATTATAACGGCTCAGGGTTCTTTGGAATTTCAGGAGAGGATATCCCCCTTCTTTCGCAAATTATTCATTTGGCAGACTTATTGGATACAAATTTCAATCTTTACCAATTAAATTTTCAAAAAAGAGAAAAAGTTAAACATTATGTTGTAAAGGGAAAAAAACAAAAATTTTCGCCTGGTGTTGTTGATGCATTTATATCTTTTACTCACAAGGAAAGGTTTTGGACAGATTTATCGTTTTATAATGTAATTGAAGTACTCAATAGAATTGCGCCACAAATTATTTATGAATATTCATGGGAAGATATTATCCCAATTTCGGACACTTTTATGAAAATAATAGATAGTAAATCCAAGTTTACTTACAGACATTCAAGAGGAGTTACTGAAAAGATTGAAATCATGTCGGACTTTTATGGTTTTAATACAGAAAAGAAATTGAAACTGCATATAGCAGCCAATCTTCATGATTTAGGGAAACTTTACATACCAAATTCCATTCTTGAAAAGCCAGACAAATTAGACTCTTTTGAGTTTAGTGAGATAAAAAAACACGCATATTTTACAAAGTTGGCACTGGATAAAATACCTGGTTTTAAAGACATATCAAATTGGGCGGCAAATCATCACGAAAAATTAGACGGAAGAGGATATCCCGAAAATTTAACAGCAGAAGAACTCGATTGTGAATCGAGGTTAATGGTGGTTATAGATATTTGTCAGGCACTATCAGAAGAAAGGCCATACAGGAAAGGATTAACCCACAGGGAAGCAACAAAGATACTGCACGGCATGGCAAATGGTGGATTCATCGATAAACAGATCACAAAAGATGTAGATAATGTAATTGGTGCTGAATGAAATGACTTCAACGAATAAAGGCAGCATTTGATACTACTGTCATTTATGAAGCCTAATCGAGGTTTTTTGCTCTTCGGAAACAACTATTCACGTTGCTTCATCCAGATGGCGGCATATTCGCAGTCCCTGTTGTGACGTGTGGAGGTAAAACAGAATATGATTACCTCAAAGAATCAATTGAAGATACGCCATAGATTTGTCGACTATTTGTATTGGAATCTCTTTGGTGCCATACATATCATTGCGGCGGGTACAGCCATCTTGAACCACTCGGTAGCGTGGTTGATTTGCTATATTATCATAGGTATCTTACTCGTAGTTCTCGTATACAAATTCTACTGTAGTCACTGTCCACATTACGGTCAGAGCGGCAAGACTACCAAGTGTATGTTTTTTTGGGGCATTCCGGCATTCTTCAAAGCACGGCCTGGGCCATTGAACCCATTTGAAAAGGCCGTCTCGATAATTTCACCGATCGTGTGGATATTGTTTCCCCTTTATTGGCTCAGTTTAGAGCCAAGTTTGTTGGTGATCTATTTGCTGTCTCTGGTAGTATTTGTCTTGGCAATCAGAAGGAACGAGTGCTGTCGTTGTATCTATTTCCACTGTCCAGTAAATTGCGTACCAGAAGACATAAGGAGCCAACTGGAAACGCGTTGATTTCACCTAACTGGTTTCATCCAGCGGACGCGAGAAAGCACGTAGTTTACGAGAACACTGTGTGATAGATGACACATATACACATACGTCCATTGGATTATTGGTTTAGAGTAGTTTTTTGAGTAAAAGCCCGCTTTGTTGAATATTCTTTACGTTTTTTCTGATTTCTGCCATAATCTTTTAGTTTCATGGGAATACCTCCTTAATTTTGTTGGTTAATTTAAAATTGTTTTATACTTGGAGGTATGCCTTATCTTAACAAAACTTGCAATCTGAACTCTTATACGATGCCTAAAAAAAGGAGATTAATAATTGCGAGTTAATTTTAAACCCGAAAATAATGATGGGCAAACCTGTTATTAAAGGAACTCGAATTACAGTTAAATTAATTTTGGAAAATCTATCATCTGGTGAATCTATAGATCAAACTTTGAATGAACACCCACGGTTAACACATGAAGCAATACAAGCATCATGCGCATTTGCTGCTGAGGCTTTGAAAGCAGATGTAGTATACCCCCTGTTGAAGAGGCAACAGCATGAATTTTGTTGCGGATGAAAGTGTTGACAGGCAAATTGTTGAACGATTGCGTGATGACGGTTATTTTGTTCGGAAAAGACAACATTCAATCAAGATAATATCATTAAGGGTCAAACATAGACCCCTTATAGACTTAATGTGTTAAAACAGGAGGAAGCAATGATCATTGTCAGAGATATTATGACCACCGACCTGATTACCGTCCCACCGGATATGGATATTTCCAGGGCAGCTAAAATCCTTTTTGATAACCGGATTAACGGCGCACCGGTAGTGGACGATAACGGCGGTCTGGTGGGCATCCTGTGCCAAAGCGATCTTATTACCCAGCAGAAAAAGCTGCCGATCCCCACTATTTTTACTTTCCTCGACGGCCTTATCCGGCTGACATCTGTGAAACAGATCGAAAAGCAGGTCCGTAAAATCGCCGCCCTCACGGTTTCGGAAGCCATGACGCCTAAGCCGGTCACAGTCCGGCCGGACACCGGACTCGAAACTGTTGCGGCTCTGATGGTAGACAGTAATTTTCATACCCTGCCGGTGGTCGAAGACTCCCGCCTTGTGGGAATCATCGGCAAGGAGGATGTTCTTCGCACACTTATATCCACCACTGAAAGCCGTTGAAACGGGTATTTTATCCATTTCTTCCGTTCCAGCAGGAAACACACTCTGTAGCAAGCTGCAGGATAATTTTCAATTAACGCAAAAATGTTTTGAGTATCGAAGACTCATATTTTTCAAAGCTTGCTATAAAAGGAGAACTTTTAAAAAACATGACTGAAGTTGACATCATCATATCCAACGGGCTGGTGCTTACGATGGATGAAAATGAAGCTGTAATTGAAAACAGCGCTGTTGCAATTGACGGTGAAAATATTGTTGCTGTGGGAAAGCTGGAGGAAATCAAGGCAGGATATATGTCCAGGGAAATCATAGATGCAACAAATCATCTGATTATGCCGGGGCTTATTAACAGCCACACCCATGCCGCAATGACCTGCTTCAGAGGGATAGCGGACGACATTGAGCTGATGGACTGGTTGAACAATTATATATTTCCTGCTGAGGCTAAAAATGTGAATGTAGAACTGGTCTTTTGGGGAAGTCTGCTGGCATGCGCAGAAATGGTCAAATCGGGAACAACGACATTCTGTGACATGTACATTTTTGAAGACGAAACAGCAAAGGCCGCAAAAGAGGCCGGCATGCGATGCCTTCTTGGAGAGGTTCTTTTTGATTTTCCGTCTCCCAATATTAAAACACCTGCCGAAGGTTTGGAATATACCAGAATGCTCATTGAAAAATGGGCGGATGATCCGCTGATCAACATCATGGTTGAGCCGCACTCATTATACACATGTTCTCCCTCCCTTCTTATAGATGCCAAGGCTTTGGCTGACCAATACAACATCCCGCTTGCAACTCATTTTCTGGAAAACAAAGGAGAAGCAAAACAGTTAAGAAAAAAATTAGGCAAAAGGGCAACCAATTTCCTGAAAGATATTAATTATCTTGATGAGCGATTCTTTGCCTTTCACTGTGTCTGCATGGATGAAGAAGATATAAAAATCTTTGCAGACAGCGGATGCAAGGTCGTTCATAATCCTGAAAGCAATATGAAGCTTGCCTCCGGTGTTGCTCCTATATCCAGCATGTTAGACCATGGCATTGTCGTTGGACTTGGAACCGACGGGTGCGCCAGCAATAATAATCTCGACATGTTGCAGGAGATGGACACGGCGGCCAAGCTTGAGAAGGTTGAACGTCTTGATCCAACAGTCATGTCTGCGCATACTGTTACACATATGGCGACCTGTAACGGCGCCCGGGTCCTTGGAATGGAAAATCTTACAGGTTCTCTAAAAGCCGGGATGAAGGCGGATATCATTGCCATAGATTTGAACAAACCCCACCTTACCCCGATGTACAATCCCTATTCTCATCTTGTTTATGCTGTGAATGGATCTGATGTAAATACCGTTATAATAAACGGGAAAATCGTTATGAAAGACAGGCAGCTTTTAACGATTAATGAATCCGAAGTTATGAAAAGGGTGAAAGAGATTACTCTTGGGATTAAAAAAAGCCTTGGCATCGGTTGATTGCAAATCTTCAACCGTAAGGAGATTTGCTATTTTGACTTAGTGCTACGGCAATGATATTTGATTTTCGTCTGAAAAAAGGAGCCAGCATTAACAAAAGAAAGTTCTACAATTTTAAAATCATGGATTGAGTTAAACAGGCTCGTAAAAGAAGAAAAAGCCTTAGCTGCCGCGTGTGATATGGCCCCGAAACGTATGCTTTTTTTGAATGTTGAGCCGGAGTCGGTAAATGATCCTGACTTAAGACAAATAGCAGCCTCTACCCTCTTGTTTGATTCAAAGTTAACTCCTGATCAAATCGTTCTGGAAATTACAGAACGATCAGCCATAATCGATTTTTCAGCCTTTAGAAGTGTCCTTGAATACTTTCGAGCTTTA
>JABMRH010000046.1 GCA_013202725.1 Desulfobacteraceae bacterium | reverse complement strand
TTTTGAGTAAATTGAAAATGAGCGTCAAAGAAACGCCGCCTTTGATCCTCTCCCCTTGATATTACACAGTCAACCTCTTTGAAAATTCTGGCAAATGTTGTAGATGCGAGAAGGAAGTTGAGATTTTCACGTGTTCCATCAGATACAACAATGATATTTTTATCGCTTCTCAACATATTGGCGAGTTCATTTTTGCCAAGGTTTTTTTCAGAAATAAATGATGCGCCTTTAAGCTTTCCGCTTAACATTTCATCTTCAACAGCGTCATAATAATCGATCTTGGTAAAAAGGGGCCCATCTTTTAAGGCAATAATGATTTTATGCCCCAGGTTCGAAAGATAATTAATTATGGCAAAATCCACCATAATTTCTCCTGCTTCATCCGCAAGCCACAGTATTTTTTTGGATAGAGATTTTTCCTTGTCCTGAGCGCCCCAAAAGTCAAACAGAGGTTCAACGCCGTTTCCGGAAAACCGGCGGTTAAAAAAACCAAGGTAATCATTTTGCGTGTAGCCCGCGGCTTTATCAGATTTCCACAGAGAATGTTCCACTGACAGAGAAAGAAGCCTCTTTAGTTCCAGATAATGCAAAATTTTTTTAATGCTCGAAAGGGTTGAAAGAGAATTCTTCAGATCGTCGATATCTCCATGATTCATGGCATTAATTAAGGCATCTGAACTTAATGCTTTATTTGCTCGGCTATTGCGCAGGGCTTTTTCACAAATGTAAGGGTCTTCAATTTGGGTGCGATTTAAGAAGATTCTAAACAGGCGCTTTTCAAGGCGGGATGGTATCATGATTTCATCCCTTGTCTCATGTTGGTACTTGATTTTAATCAGCGACTCAAGATAGGCCTTTTCATCTTTATTCTCTATTTGACTGTCAATAAGTTTAAGTATTTTCCGCAAAATCTCATGATATTTTTTCTGCAAAAATTCCGATTGGTTTCTGTTCATGATGGCTTCAAACATGCGATCTGAACATGGATAATACCGCTCATCTTCTTCTGTAAAGACAATGAATCTTATCTGTTCAGGCGTGGAAACATGGTCTGGGTAGGTATAATAGTCAAGATGGTTTTCTATAAAAAATGCCGTAAACCATGCATCGGTCTCAGGAGTTTTTTTCGGCAGACTTAGCTTTTTTGCATTAATATTTTTCATCTTTCGGCAACCTTTCTATTGGAATTTTGTAATATTAAATATAGTCAAGAAGTTGGATCAGATCGGTTATTACAAGATCGGCGGACAAGTTTTTACATTTCGGAATATTTTCTCTAAGCTTTAAAGACCTTGCATCTCCTGCAAAAAGGGCTGTCTTAAATCCAGCCTGTTTTGCGGGATAGATATCTTTTAACATGTCGTTTCCCATATACAGAGTCGAGTCTGCCGGCACGCCGATTTCTTTAAGTTTTTTGGAAGCGGTCTTGAACATAAACGGCAAGGGTTTTGCCCTGCCAAGCCTGTATGAAAAGAAACAGAGATCAGGGTGAAATCCAAGTTTAACCGGGCCTGAACCCAGAAACCATTTGAAAAGATATGATGTATAGAACTGGGCATTTGAGATGATACCCATCAACACCTTTTTTTCCGTACATGCTGAAATCAGCTTTTCTAAATTCGGCATGGGATATACAGGGTTTGCGATCATTTCATATTCTGTCGCAAAATTCCTGACTGTGTCCAGATTGTTATTTTCAAGAACACCCATCCATATGCGGTCTATCTCAACTTCCGGAAAGTCTATTCCGTTTTTCTTCATCGCCTTATGTTTATTTTCAATAGCGGTGAACAGATCTTTTAAAACAGCTTTGGGGGTTTTGTTTATCCGGTATTTTTGCAGCAGGCGTTCAATTTTTCCTGCTTTTTGCATCCCCTTTTTTGCAACGTCTATATCGCTCGAGCCGCTGATAAAGAGTGTGCCGTAAATATCAAACATCATGCATTTGATCTTTTTTTTTAAGTTTCCGCTGTGTTTTAAAGGTGTGGGAATCGGGTAAATAGGGGTGATATATTTTGAAACCTGCTCTTTATCCAGCATAATCGCCCCATTTAAGCAGGCTGAATTTATGAAGATTCAAAAACTCTGCAAGGAGAATCTTTTTATCTATGCTCTGCCTGACCGGATTTTTGCATACATTTGAGTAAATCTCAAAAAGCTTTTTCTTATATATTGCATTGTTATAATTACTGAGCACAGCTTTCATATTATTTTGTATCAAGTCCTCTTTATTTTTTATTTCTCCGATGTGTGAAAGATATGGATTAAGAGACCGCAGCCTGTTTGCATTTTTTTTATCCGAGAGCACACAGGCGATTATCTGCTTTTGAAATGATTCGTTCAGCAATCCAAAATCAATATTATTATTTTTTGTTATTGCAGAGAAACCTTTTTCAATATTTTTATTATCAATTTTGTAATTAAACAAAGAGCAGGCCTTTAAAACAGATGCCCTCCATCTTTCGTAAAGATCTTTTTTGTCGATCCATTTTACAGGAACGAGCAGTTTTGTATAAAGATGATCGAGCTTAATTCCATTTTGTTCAAAATCATAACATATATCCGGAAGCTTTCTTCCGCAAAGGATTTTTTTAGCTGTCCATGGTTCAAGAAATGAAAAGCCGAATCCTTCTGTTATGCTTGTTGTAATAAGAAATCTTGCGGCAAGTACAAGCTTTTCGAAATCATATTTTAATCCAGCCTCAAACACCACATCAAGACTGTTTTCTTTTGCAAATCTTTTCCATCCCTTATAACTTATGATGTCAATCGGGCTGTTTGGCGGTTGCGTTATAAAAAGAGCCACATGGTTTTTGAAAAACAAAGATAAAAGAATTGCTTCGCCGATATTTTTCCTTCTAATGGCGCGAATTGGATATAGAGCAAATCTTTGAGTAACACCCCCCTTTATCCCCCCTCGAGGGGGGAATGAGGGGGGTGTTACTCCCCCTCGAGGGGGGAATGGTGGGGGTGTTAACTCGAAAGGTTTTATTGTATTGAAAATCTTATGCAGCCCCTCCTTTTTTAAACCTGCTTTAAGCAGTATATTGTAATCGCGAGAGTTAATTACCCCGTAATGGCAGTCGGGCACATATTCATCCTCATCAAAGTATGATAATGGACGGCCGTCTTCCGCAAAATCATGGATTTGCAAAAAAAGCCTGATTTTCCTTTTGCGCAGTTCTTGTAGAATTTTTAAAAAATTTTTATTTTTGGCAAGTAAGGGATTATGAACATGCAGGATGTCGCATCCTTGTTTCCACTTTGAATGAATTGCCTTGATTATTGATTCTGCAACCTCTTTTGGAATAAATACTTTTTTGGATGACCTGCCATAATAGGCAAGTCCAGGGATATGTTTTATATCAGCAGGGAAGGGGGAATCAGGGAGCTCTCCCGTAAGAACAAGAATTTCACAATCATTTTTGATAGCTTCAACCTGTTGCCTTAAGACAGTTGTTACCCCGCCGGTTTTAAGATGATAATGAGCAAGGGCTATCTTCATTTTACAAAGCCATCATTGCGGGTGTATTATCCTTATGCTTTTGCGTAATTGTTATTATGTTATTTTTTTTAAAAGAGGCATAGATAACTCTCAAGCGTTTTCTTTGCTCTTCAACGCATGGAGGAATGGACGCCAAGTTTTCTCCACGATAAGGTTTCATTTTAGCAATATCAAGGCAAATATCCATTCCCTGTTCAAGATTGTTTTTAAACTCATGCAGTCTTTTTATTTCGATCTGGGTGCAGGCGCTATTGATTACCAGTTTTTCGAAATAGTCCACATACATCACTATCTCGGCGGCAAACATGTGCGGTCGTTTTGATGGAGCCAGTGATCGGCCTCTTCCGTAAATATGGTCCACCATCTCTTTAAGCGAGTATAATCTGTTATACCAGGCAATATTGGGCCCGGGACATATTGACTGAGGCGAACTCTTTTCATCCGCGATTCCTAAAGCGATAAGGGCTCCATTTCCCAGATGATCGCATAGACATGCTTTTTCAACAACTTTTTGGATCAGACTTTCCTTTTCTTTAGCAGAGATCTCCATATTCTTTATTTCCTCCAGCTTCATTTTCTGATACTGCATAGAGGCAAGACAAATTGGCTGTTTTGTGAACTGGGTATTGGATACAAGAAAACCCTTAGCGCAGGGGGAGCCCGGCTTTCCCTTTGCGACTTTTTTATTCGTCCAGATTTCGGACCCGCATTTGTGTATATTATTAAAGGGTATTTCAAGGGGTGAGACGTCGCTTAGATAGAGATCCTCTTTGCCGGCCTGTTTTAGAAGATCACGTGTGGGTGCATCCACGCAGGTGGCTTCAGGAACCAGTAAAAAAGGGCTGGCCCAGCCTGTAAGATCCATTCCAAACTGCTCTCTGAGTCTGCGGTCTTCTCCGTGAACGCCGATTCCGCCCTGGACGGTAATAACCGGCCTGGCGCTTAAAGCCTTTTTAGGATATTCCCAGCCCATTTTTTTGTAATATTTCTGTATCAGGGGCAGGAATTTTGCCGTGAAGCCATCACGTTTTTCTTTGAATTCCTTTAAAAGGCTGGGAAGTAAAAATCCGTTTGAAGGAAAGGCATGGCCACCGCAATTAAGCCCTGATTCAATTCGAAATTCATATACTTCCAAACCCTTTTTTGCCAAAAACTTGCCCTGGATAAGGGCTGAGCGGAAATCACTTACTTTGAGAATTATTTTCTTCTTTATCTTGCCTGTCTTATCCCTGTAAAAGTCCTTAAACCGGGTCATATAATTAAATAATCGTTGATTGATGCCTGCGGAAAATACAATGGCCGACTCGAGGCTGCTCTCGGCATATCCTCTAATCGCTGTTTTGGCATCGCTGAATTCATCACCAATAGGCAGGATATTGTCATGATAAATCCGGTCAAGTTTGACCATAATGTTGACGTCGATAGAGCCGGGCCGCATTCTATCAGTCAAATCTTTTGCCAGTATATTTCTTTTAAGTCCTGCCTTCATCTTTAGAAGTTTGTTATATTCAATTTTCAGCCGGGATTTATCAGGCAGAAGCTCAAAGCATTTTGTTTTATCGTTTTTTTTAAAAAAAGGCTGTTTTTTGATATTCTCCATTTCAATCTGAACTATCTTGCCGACTGTTTCAAGGTAGGCTGTAATCCGTTTTGCCCTGCCATCCTTTGCATTCCTAAGAATCCTGTGATACTGCATTGAATACATGTCGCAGTAATATTTTCTGATTTTTTCAAGTAAAATATCATCTACGAGAGAAATGACAGAGGTAATGCCAAACGGGGCAACACGGATAGGGGTGTCGACTGAGTGTCCTGTGCCCATAACAGGAATATGAAATGTGTGGTAATAATTTTGCATATATTATATGATTCCTGATGAAGTAGACTTTTTACGAATTCGTCAATATTAAAAATTAAGATATTACAAAAAAGTTAATTAAACTACAGTAGTTTTTTTGGTTTTACAAAAGTTTTACACAAGCGGGCCTATGTATCGATCAAAGTGGTTTTTTCATCCCATCCTTATTTTAATATTTTCTATCGTGGCTCTGGCCATGTCCCTGTTTTTGTATATTCACTGGTATATGGAGGTAAGCGCGGGTTTAAAGAAGGTTGTGCTGGAGTTAAATCTCGATCCCGAACAGGTTCTGGAATCTCAGACCTGGGTGGTAATTATGGTACTTTCGATACTTGTTGGGATTATCTTGATGGGGATATTTATTATTTTTGTCTATCATCATAAGACATTGCAACTTTACAGGACGCAGCGCAACTTTATCAACAATTTTACCCATGAACTGAAAACCCCTGTTACTTCTTTAAAACTCTATCTTGAAACATTTGAAAAGCATGAGTTGTCAAGGGAGGATCAGCTCAAATATATAGGTTATATGATTCAGGATGTTACACAGCTTTCCGAGAATATTAGCCGAATCTTGAATCTTGCCGGAATTGAGAGCAAAAGCTATGGAGGGGAGTTTGCGATATTGGATCTTGTTCAAACAATTGAGCGGTTTTATAAAAACAACATTCACCTTTTCAGGGGTTGTGAGGTCAAGATTCATAATCCTTTAAACCGGTCTTTTCTATGCCGTATTAATCTGTCTTTATTTGAAATGCTCTTGATGAACCTTATGACTAACGCTATAAAATATAACAGGTCTGGGAAACCAATGGTTGATATTTCATTTGCAATTAATAAAGGCAAGTTGAATGTCAGGTTTGAAGATAACGGTATTGGAATTGAAAAAGGAGAGATCAAAAAGATCTTCAAAAAATTTTATCGGACCGACAGTTCGGATAATATATCGCCCAGGGGCAGCGGGCTTGGACTGTATCTTGTGCAGAACATAGCTCACATTCATAAGGGAAAGGTAATTGCTGAAAGCAAAGGACTCGGAAAGGGATCGGCCTTTACCTTAATTTTGCCTTGTTGCATTTAAGATATTATATATGAAAAATAACCATAAAAAACGGATTCTGGTAATCGAAGATGAAAAGCATATAGCGGAGGGTTTGAAATTAAATCTGTCGCTTCAGGGATATGATGTGCAAATAGTTAGTGACGGGGTTTCAGGCTTGCGACAATGGAAAAGATGGATGCCTGACATGATCGTGCTGGATATAATGCTGCCGGGTATTGATGGGCTGTCTGTGCTCCAAAATATTCGTCTCGAAGATGAGAAAATACCGATTTTGATTTTGTCGGCCAAAGGGGCTCCTGATGATAAGATAAAAGGGTTTTCTTACGGTGTGGATGATTATCTTTCAAAGCCGTTCAACCTTGAGGAATTTTTGATGCGGGTAGAGCGTCTTTTAGTCAGGGCGTCATGGCATCGTGGCGGCGAGGATATAAACAAAGCCGATTTTTCTATCTCAACGCAGACTTATACCTTTGGCGG
>JABMRH010000045.1 GCA_013202725.1 Desulfobacteraceae bacterium | reverse complement strand
GGGGCTTTTTCTTTTGCAAAGCAGGCATTAAAATCATAATCTGTCAGCTCACATAAAAGCCGGATGCTTTCCCGCCCCGGTTTTCCCCATAAGGATAAAAGCTCATTGTCATCCCGGCCTGAATCATCATGGCCTGACAGCTCCCCCTGATGCAGCTCTGCATGGGTAATTTGAAGTTTTTTTACTCCTTTTCTTTCAATCCATCTTCTTTCCTGAGGTGTTTTAATATCTTCCCAAAACTCACGGGATGGATTAAAGGCATATATAAATATCTCATAATAACTGCTCAGACGTCCGATAAGCTGTAGATGAAAAGGAGAAATCTGGGACAGCCCGAAAAAATGCACAAAATCATTTCCATTGCCGGCGATTGCCTTTTCTTTACTTTTCCCAACAAGAAGCCTGTCTGCATATTCCATCATTGAAAGATAGAGGATACCGGAATTATTGAAAAGTTTATTACGCAATTCATCTGCCAGCAAATATAACTTTTGCTGGCACAGCTCCATACCTTGAAGCGGAATTTTGTTTTCACGCCATTTCTGAATCATGTCCCAGCGATGAAATTCATATTCCTGGAACAAACCGGCAAACTTTTCTGAAAGCTGCCAGAGCCTTGCAGCGTAATCCGGCCTTTTAATATTATCAGGATTGAGGAGGTAATGATTTATCGGTTTGGACTCAATTTTATTTTCATCGAGGTTTTGCAGTGCATAAAGCAGCAGCATCTGTAAGCAGTCTTTATCAAGAAGCTTTGACAGCTTTGGCAGCTTTGGGTTTATTTTTTCATCATCCAGATCGGCTAACAAATTCCACAGACCGGTCTCTAAAAACTGAAAATCCATATTCATGCAAACGGACCGTTTTCGCGCCAGCATAAGCTGTAGGCACTTGATAAGATTGGCATTGGGAGCAATTACAAGCGGGGCTTTAAATATGTTTTCTTTGCGCCTATTTTCCAGATCAACTATTGCCGCAAATTGATCTGCCAGTTTATCCAAACAATTGCTGAAATATAGCTGAATCGACATATTTTTAAAAAACTATCCCAAAAGGTAAGGTGAATTCAACTTCAAAGTGCACCTAAAATTATAGTTGGACATGATGGGACATTACAATCGGACCAAGCCTGTATGGAGATGGCTGCTTGAGTAAAGGCTTAGTGCTCCTAATGAGCTTCCGCCCAGTTAATGCCGGATGCAATATTTATCTTCAGTGGCACTTTAAGGTCCCAGACCCCTTCCATGATATTTTTGACAAGATCTTGAACCAAATCTATTTCATCAGGGGGTGCTTCAAAAACGATTTCATCATGCACGGAAAGAAGCATTGCAGCCTTAAGATTCCTATCCCTTAATGCAAAGTCCACATTTATCATCGCCACCTTTATAAGGTCTGCGGCAGATCCCTGGATGGGGGTGTTAATGGCCGTGCGTTCGGCAAATTCGCGGACGTTTTTATTTGGGCTGTTGATATCAGGCAGAAGACGGATGCGGCCGAGCAAAGTGGATGTTTTTTCTGTTTGTTTTGCTTCTTCTATTGTCCGGTCAATAAATTCTTTAACCCCTTTGTACCTTGCAAAATAGTTTTCTATATATGTTGTTGCCATCTTCCGGCTTATGCCAAGCTCTTTGGAAAGGCCGTAGGAACTCATGCCGTACACAATGCCGAAATTTATAACCTTGGCCTGCTGCCTTAACTCAGGAGTAATAAAAGAAGGGAAAACCTGAAACACTTCGGCTGCCGTGCGTATATGAATATCCTCATCATCATTGAAAGCTTTTATCAGTATCTGGTCGTTTGAACAATGTGCCAGAATGCGCAGCTCTATCTGCGAGTAATCGGCTGAAAGAATCGACCATCCTTTTCTCGGGATAAATGCTTTGCGGATTTCCCGGCCTTCATCGGTGCGGACAGGAATGTTTTGAAGATTCGGATCTGAGCTGCTTAGACGGCCTGTGGCCGTAACCGTCTGGTTGAATGATGTATGGATACGGCCTGTCTCCGGGTGGATGAGTTCAAGCAAAGCATCGGTATATGTTGATTTCAGCTTGGACAGACTGCGGTATCTTAAAATAATAACCGGAAGATCGTGCTGTTCGGCAAGGGTCGTTAACACATCGACATCTGTTGAATAGCCTGTCTTTTTTTTAGTTTTTTTCTGCACCGGCAGCTCGAGCTTTTCAAAAAGAATCCTGCCAAGCTGCTGCGACGAGTTTATATTGAACTCTTCTCCTGCAATGGCAAAAATTCTGTCTTTAAGCTCTTCAAGCTGATGCTCAAACGATTTTGAAAGCAGGCTGAGCTTTTCTTTGTCTATGCCGATTCCGGTCATCTCCATCTTCATCAAAACAGAAACAAGTGGCATCTCCACCTTTTCAAAAAGCTCTGTAAGGCCGGCATTTTTAAGCATAGGCATCAGTTTATTGTAAGCCATAAGTGTAATATCTGCGTCTTCGCAAGCATAGGGTACTGCCTTTTCTATGGGGACATGGGAAAAGCATGAGCCCTTTTTGCCCTTGCCGCCCGTAACCTGCTTATATGTAATTGTCCTGTGATCAAGAAAATCAAGAGCTATCTGGTCCAGATTATGTGCGCGCTTTGAAGGGTTGAGAAGATATGAGGCAAGCATTGTATCAAATACAACGCCTGAGAGATTAATTCCATGACGTGCAAGAACTATCCAGTCATATTTAATGTTCTGGCCGATCTTTTTAATGCCCGGGTTTTCAAGGACAGGTTTCAGTAAGTTTAAAACCTCATCAAGACCGGGTTGATCCGGGACGCCAGGATAATCATGGCCGCATGGGATGTAAAATGCTTCATCAGGCCTGCTTG
This sequence comes from Desulfobacteraceae bacterium, assembly GCA_013202725.1. Lineage (GTDB taxonomy): Bacteria > Desulfobacterota > Desulfobacteria > Desulfobacterales > ETH-SRB1 > Desulfaltia. Next base: position 5,562 of record JABMRH010000045.1, on the reverse strand, counting down.
AAAATGACAACCCCACAAGCCCTGCCTGCATGGGATTTACAGAGGTGGTCTCAGTATCTAAGACAAACAGCCCTGCCCTCTCAAGATTATTGACAAGATCGGAAATCTCGTTAATGCTGAAAATTGTCTTGTATTTTTTTTTGGAAAGATCGCTCTCCCGCGGGAAAGCCTGCTGCAACTGCCTGAATTCCAGGTCTTTAAACAGCCTGGAAAGAATATTATTATCAGGAGTTTTGGATTTAAACTCTTCCGGGTTAAATGATAAAGGCACGCTTGTATTAATTGTCACAAGCTTTCTGCTCAAAAAGGCCTGGTCTTTGTATTTGACAAGATTTTCATGCAGCTTTTTCTTTTTTACAGTATCAATCCGTTCATATAAAAGCTCCATGCTTTGATATGTTTTAATCAGATCAATAGCGGTTTTTGGGCCGACACCCGGCACGCCGGGAATATTATCCGCTGTATCGCCGGTCAAACCCATTACATCAATTATCTGTAGCGGCTTCACTCCAAAGGTTTTCTGTATAGCCTCCGCATCTATTATCTTATCCTTCATGGGATCCCAGATAGTGGTTTTATCGGTCACAAGCTGCATGAAATCCTTATCCCCTGTAACCATGACAACATGGAATCCGGCTTTCTCGGCAACTGTTGAAAGGGTGCCGATGAGATCGTCTGCTTCATATCCGGGCATCTCGATAACCGGCATATTGAATCCATTTGTTATATCCTTTATATACGGAATCTGAACCGACAGGTCATCCGGCATCGGAGGGCGGTTAGCCTTGTATTCTTTATACATCTCATGCCTGAAAGTCGGCCCCTTTGCGTCAAAGAACATTGCCAGATATTCAGGGGCCCGTTCTTCAATAAGCTTTAAAAGGGTCCTGGTAAATCCGAAAGCAGCGTTTGTAGGCAAGCCTTTCGAGTTTGTAAGGCTTTGGATTGCATGATAAGCGCGATAAATATATGCGCTCCCGTCTATCAAGTATAATGTCTTTTCTTTATTCATGGCAGTTACTTCGCAGGATAAAATTGATATTTAGTATTTTGAAACATAAAAATCCATCATATTTTTTCGGCTCTACTTCTCAGGCCAAGAAATAATATTGCATTTTATAATTACACTTGATATTGCGCTTACAGTCAATATATAGCAATATTTATTGTGCTTTGGCGATAAAGGACCTTTGAAAAATGCAGCCCAAACCTAAAAAAGTTTTGCTTTTATATACGGATAAATACTATCTTGTAAAACAGATATACCCGTTTGGGTTGGACATTATTGCCGATTATCTTCGCCGGCATTCTTATGATGTAACCATTGACTTCCCTTTTCTTCCTGAAACTGATCCTGAAACTAATCTGACAGGGATTTTAGAACGCGAAAATCCCGATCTGATAGGGCTCGGGCTCCGGAACATAGACACTTGCATGGCCTGCGAAAAATATGGAAATCATGAAGGCGCCGGATACAGGACTTTTTATTTTCTACCGGATGTAAAACAGATAGTTGATATTATAAAAAAGCAAAAACCCGGGGTGCCTATAGTCGCCGGGGGAGGCGCTTTTACAATATCTCCTGCGGCAATCCTAAAAATGCTGGGGATTCGATACGGCGTTGTCGGAGAAGGTGAAGAGGCTATGCGTCAATTTCTTGAAGCATTTCCTGATGACGACAAAATATCCAAAATCCCCAACATGATATTTCAATGCAGGGATGGTTATAAGATAAACCGGAAACAGCCGTATGCCTTCAGGAAAGCTGGAAGAATTATTGAAAGGGAAAGTAAATTCAATTATGCTTATGAAACTGCAGGTCTGCCGATACAGGTAAAACGGGGATGCAATCAGAACTGCTCTTACTGCGTTGAGCCTCTCATTGAAGGCAGAAGCTTTATTTTCAGGGACCATGATGATGTTATTTGTGAGTTAAAAGAAATAGCCGAAAAGTATGATGGAATTAAAAATATTTTTTTTATAGATACGGAGTTTAATATACCCGACCTGAAACACTGCTCTATCCTGGTCGGGAAAATAATCAAATCCGGTTTGCATGAACATTTTCGATTTTCTTCTCAATTTTTGCCCAGGCCCTTTGATGATGGATTCGCAGAGCTTTTAGCCCAGGCCGGCTTTTCCATTGTGCTTACCTGTGACAGCTTTGCAGACTCTGTTTTGAAGATGAATCGAATATCATACCGCCAAAATGATATAATCCAAACCCTTGAATTATGCCGTCAATTCGACCTTGATTGCACAATAAATCTTGTTTTTGGTCTTCCCGGAGAAACATATGAGACAATTGATCATACAATTGAACAGATGATAAAGTTTTCGCCGGATCTTTTAAGGCGATATGAATATACAATAGGCGGCAGAATTTACCAGAACACGCCTCTTTGCCGTTTTGTTGACAAACAGGAAAACAGCCGTCATCTATATGGAAGAAAATCGGAAGGGTACCTTGAGCCGTATTATTATTGCTGCCCTGAAAGTCCGTTAAAACTCAAAGCATATATTGACGATATTTTGCCATTTTCAATAGATTATAAAAACAATTATGAGGAGCTGATGTTTCAGGACCTGGCAATAAGGTATTTGATTGATCAGGAAGGCTGGGATAAAGCTGTGACCGGATTTTTCAACAGCGACATTTCGGCTAGGGCATCTGTTTATGATTATTTTTTCCGCAAACTCACAGATTACGGAGAAATCGAAACAGCAAAACAAATATCTGAACGCCTCATAGAGGCAATCCTTGAAACAGGGCCGGATTCCGAATACATGGAACAGATTCCACTTATAAAATATTATCTGAGTTTGCTAACATCTGCAAATTGAACTAACTATTTTACAAAAATACAAGAAGGTAATTCATCATGCCGCCAATTATATCGATCGTAGGAAAGTCCGGATCGGGCAAAACCACACTAATAGAAAAGATAATTCCTGAATTAAAAAGGCGTGGATATAAAATCGGCACAGTCAAACACGCATATCATGGATTTGACATTGATCAAAAAGGCAAAGACAGCTGGCGGCATAAGGAGGCCGGGGCAGATATGGTAATTGTAGCCTCGCCTGGTAAAATCGCCATGGTAAAGGATTCTAACTGCAAATCTTTAGAATGTCTTGAGAAGTACTTCCATGACATGGACATCATTATAGTCGAAGGTTATAAAAGGGAAAACAAACCTAAAATAGAGATCTTCCGTTCATCAACCCACAAAAAACCTCTTTGCAGGGAAGATAATAATCTCATAGCCCTTGTCACAGATTCAAATATAGACTTGAAAGTGCCGAAGTTCGGATTGGAAGAGATAGATAACTTAGTAGGTTTTATAGAAAAAAAATACTTATGAAAAACAGCGATCTAACACATTTAAAAAGCTGGTTTGCCGATTATGTGTCCGGTTACTACACCGCCGATTCTTCATATAACCGCGCTATCAGGATAAAAGAGGAACATACAAAACGGGTGTGCGATAATATTGTTATGTTAGGCAAAGCGCTGGACCTTTCAGAACAGGAAATGCTGCTGGCAGAAACAACAGCTTTACTGCATGACATCGGAAGGTTTAAACAGTATGCGGTATACGACACATTCAATGATATGAATTCTAAAAACCATGCCAGGCTTGGATTGCAACAGATAGGAGTACATAAAATTTTGCATATATTTTCAAAATACGAAAAAAGACTTGTCGCAAAAGCTGTTGCATATCATAATGCCGCTGTTCTTCCAGAGGGAGAGGATGAAAAAACCCTGTTTTTTATACGGCTTCTTCGAGATGCTGATAAGCTTGATATATGGAAGGTTTTTATTGATTATTACAATGAGCGGGAAAAGAATCCAAATCCAATCATTGAGCTTGGCCTTGCCGATGAACCTGTATGTTCGCCCCGGGTTTTGCAGGCTTTGAAAGAATGCAAATCTGTAAGCGTAAATGATTTAAAAACATTAAACGACTTTAAACTGCTTTTGATAGGCTGGGCATTTGATCTGAATTTTGCCCCCTCATTCCAGGCCCTTCAAAGCCATAAGTATTTAGAGCAGCTTGCGTCAACCCTGCCTCAATCAAAAGAGGTGAAAGAGGCGGTAAAGCAGGCACATAATTATGTGATAAGATGCTCAGGAAAACTTTAAGCCCTATAAAGCCTTAAAAATAGGAGAAAAACAATGAAAGAAGCAATTATTTTGCTGGCAATAGCAGGAGCCTGGTTCCTTTTACAGATGTATATCCTGCCTAAACTGGGAATTTCCACATGAATGAAAGATGCCTGTCAGTTGACAGACAACAAGGAAGATACACAAGACCAGAAAATAAAAGATAAAATACAAGGATAAACACTATGGCGCTACTGGTTACAGGAGGAGCCGGCTATATCGGTTCTATTTGTGTTGAAGAGTTTTTGCTACAGGGCCATAAGGTAGTAGTAATAGATAATTTACAGGAAGGACACCGGGAAGCGGTGCTTCCTGAGGCTGTCTTCTATGAAGGAAATTTTGGTGATCTATCTTTATTGAAGACGATTTTTCAGAAGCACTCTATTGATGCGGTAATCCATTTCGCGGCTGACACCAGGGTTGAATCCTCCATGACCGATCCAGGTCAGTTTTTCAATAATAATGTTGTAAACGGTATTACACTTCTAAATGCCATGCGAGAGGCTGACTGCGACCGTATAATCTTTTCCTCCAGCGCCGCTACTTTTGGCGAGCCTCAGTATATTCCGGTGGACGAGAAACATCCTCAGATGCCGATTAATCCTTACGGAGAATCCAAGCTGATGTTTGAAAAGATTCTCGATTGGTATCATAGCGCCTATGGCCTCAAATTCAATGCCCTGCGATACTTCAATGCTGCCGGGGCAAGCAAAAGGTTTGGTGATGCAAAACGTCACGTAACCCTTCTCATTCCGGTAATCATCCAGGTTCTGCTTGCACAGCGTGAAAAGCTGCAGATATTCGGTAATGATTATGCGACAAAAGACGGCACATGCATTAGAGACTATATACATGTTCTGGATCTGTTCCAGGCTCACGTCCAGGCGCTGGAAAATCTGGATAAACATCCCAGCGGCAAATATAACCTGGGAAATGGACAGGGATTTTCAAACCTTGAAGTAGTCGAAACCGTGGAACTGGTAACCGGCAGAAAGGTCCCTTATGAATTTGCGCCACGCAGACCTGGAGATCCGGCGGTCCTTATAGCCTCTTCAGTTCTGGCTCAACAGGAACTTCATTGGAACCCAAAGCATGCAAAACTAAAAGATATCGTCGCCTCAGCCTGGGAATGGCACAGAAACCATCCGAATGGATATCCAGCAACCGTTCAGGGGTAGAAAGAGCATATTTCTGTTGATTTCTTTATATTTGCATATATTTTCATTGGCATTTTCTTTATAAGTATTAAGATATTCCTTGCCTCTTTCTTGATTCAATGATATGGGTCCTTGGAAAACGCCACCTTTTGCTCAAACTTGGTCTCGGATTATCAACGCGTTGTGAGATTGCTTCGCTTCGCTCGCAATGACAATATGGGCGTTTTGTAAGAT
>JABMRH010000044.1 GCA_013202725.1 Desulfobacteraceae bacterium | reverse complement strand
GTAATCCGTGTAATCTGCGAAATCTGTGGATTAAAATCCCGGTATGGGACATAATGCCGGTGAATTTCTTTAAACAAATTATCCTGTTAACATAAGAAAATTACTTGCCGGGATTACAAAACAGTTTCCGGGAAATGTTTCAACTTTTGAGGCATTGCGGACAATCTGGTAGAGCGGAATGTTGAGTTTCTCTCCATAAAACCTTCCTGCTTTACTAATATTAGTATCGTTATCCTTTGTCTTAAACAGGCAAACAGGATGATTGTCTTTCACCAGAACAAAATCGACTTCCCGCTTTTCCCTGTCACGGAGATACCGGATTTCAAAATTCCCCACGCCGGTTTCTGTCATCCTTGTTGCCATACGTATAAGGCTAACGGCTATAAGGTTTTCAAAAACAACTCCAGGTTTAGACAACATTGACCAATCGAAGAAATAGAGTTTTTCTCCTTTTTTATTGCCCGTGCTATTTTTTTATGCCAGGGACGCAGAGTAAAAACCAGATAAAGACCCTGTAATATATCTATCCAGTTCTTTATGGTATCGTATTTTTTCCCCAAGTCTTCACTCAATGACGGAATACTAATCTGAGAACTAACTTTTGCAGGAAGGATTTCCACCAGCGTCTCAAGGCCTTTAATGTCTGCAATCCGTGAAAGATCACGCACGTCTTCTTTTGTCAGCAGGTTCCTGTAATTATTTTGCCACCTTCGATGAAACTTTTCCGTGCCCCTGAGAAACGGCTCTGGAAAACCTCCGAATTTCAACAGGCTTTCAAAGGCTTTATCCGCCTCCTGCATTTTAGCTTCCCTCGCGCGTCCTGCCAAAAGGTTGCCGTCAGCAAAAATTTCACCGTTATTGAGAATATGAGAAAAATCAGCCGTGACCTCCGGAAGTCCCAACGGAAAAAGCTGATAGGAAAAGTATCGTCCAACCAGTGAGTCTCCAGACTTTTGAAAATAGCCGAGCCTGGCGGAACCTGTAACAAGAAGCTGCATAACATTATATGCCGAAGAACTGAAAAAAAGGCGGTAAAAGTGCCAATGGTATTGATAAAAATACAATCTTTCAGGATGATTTTGACCGGAAGAATCTATTCACCTCAAAACGCAAAGAGAATTTTATTTTAAAGAATAAATTATTTGACATTTTGAAAATGGTTGTATAGTTTAATGTCATAATGATTGCAACTTACGATGTCATTTAATAAGGGAATAAACACAATGAAAACAATAACTGTAAGAGGAATAAATTCTGCTTTGTCTGAAAAAATGAAACAGGCAGCCAAACAGGAAGGTAAAAGTGTAAATCAGGTTGTCATAGATACAATGAGGCAGCATTTTGGCATGATAAAAGAAAAAAAGTTTACAGTAGTATACCATGATTTAGACCATATATTCGGAAGGTGGTCTCAAGAGGAATTTGATAAGATTCAGGGAAAAATTGATACGGAAAGGAAAATAGACAAGGAGCTCTGGTTATGAAAAAAGTTCTGATTGATACGAATATTTATTCATATGCCATGAGGGGAGATCCTGAAACTATTGCAGTTTTGCAGCAATCCCATGAAATAGGAATTTGTGCTGTCAGTATCGGCGAACTGCTATCCGGTTTCAAAGGCGGCAATCGAGAGCTGGAGAATAGAAAAGAGCTGGAAGAATTTTTGGATACACCACGTGTGAAGATGTATGGCATTGATGAAGATACAGCAGAATTTTATGCTGAAGTCCTGAATAGTTTAAAGGAAAATGGAAAACCCATACCGACTAATGATATATGGATTGCTTCTGTTGCATTGCAGTATGGTTTAAAATTATTTTCAAAAGATCAGCATTTTAAATATGTATCCGGGTTAGTGCGTACTATTTAGTGCATATAAGGTAGGAGTGTAATTATGAGTAGAATGAAATCGTTAATTAAAACCTCATTTCTTGGCGGCTTGACTGTAATCCTGCCGGTTGCTATTCTTGTTTTCGTTTTTAAGTGGATCTTTGGCGTAGTTGCACGTGTAATTCAACCGCTGACAAATCTTATACTGATAAAATCAAACCTTCGTGAGATAATGGCGGATTTGCTGGCACTGGCTATTATCATAACAGTCTGTTTTATTGTCGGCGTCATTGTAAAGACGCAAATCGGTAGATTCATTCACACCAGTCTGGAAAATTCAATTCTTAAGTTTGCTCCGGGTTATTCTCTGATCAAAGAGACAGTAATGCAATTTCTTGGGCGCAAAAAAACCCCCTTTTCTTCCGTAGCTCTGGTTCAGGTCTTTGGAAACGAGACTATGTTGACAGCATTTGTAACTGATGAGCATTCAGACGGTAGCTATACTGTATTTGTTCCCACAGGACCTAATCCAACCTCAGGCAACATCTATCATCTTGAAAGTAGATTTGTTCATCAGGTGGATGTGCCGGTGGAAGATGTGATGAGGTCGATCATTAGCTGCGGTGCAGGTTCTGCAATGCTTATCGATGCTTACAGGAAATAGAGTTTTTTTACCGGCTTAAGATCATCGAGTCAGCATGCTTCTTTGTCATATGATATTTTTTTCTTGACTGCCATACCGGTTCGTACTATATTCCGAATTAGTTTAACTAAATTGGAGCGATGTGCGAAAATGGAAAATATCAAGAGAATCCTGAATATCGATCTCCCGCCAGGGCGGTCTGCTTTTTTATGGGGGCCAAGAAAGACGGGAAAATCGACTTATCTTAAAGCAAGGTTTCCAGGCAGCCTTGTGTATAATTTTCTTCAAACCGATCTGTTTCTTGAGTTCTCCAAGAAACCTGCTCTTTTGCGGGAACGGCTGCTTGCAAAGGGCGCTGATGTCCTGAATTACCCGGTGATATTGGATGAAGTACAGAAGATTCCTCAACTCTTAGACGAAGTACACTGGCTGATTGAAAATAAGGGTTTGAGTTTTATACTGTGTGGATCAAGCGCACGGAAGCTGAAGAGAGGAAAGGCTAACCTTCTTGGAGGCCGGGCATGGCGTTATGAGCTGTTTCCATTTGTTACGTTTGAATTGGAGAACTGGGATCTGTTGAGAGTATTAAATCGCGGTATGATACCGGATCATTATCTTAAGGAAAACTATAAGAAATCCTTGAGGGCCTATACACAGGATTATTTAAAAGAAGAAGTTTTTGATGAGGGGTTAACCCGGAACATTCCCGCATTTTCCAGATTCTTTGATGCCATGGCGTATTCTCACGGAGAGCTTACGAATTATTCCAATATAGCGCGTGATTGCGGTGTAGATTCCAAGACTGTAAAAGAGTACTACCAGATCCTTGTGGATACGCTTTTAGGCACTATGATAGAACCCTTTAAGAGGAGGCAAAACCGGCAGGTCATCAGCAAGGCGGCAAAATTCTACTTGTTTGATGTGGGGGTTGCAGGCGCCATAACAAAGCGACATATTGAAGAAGAAAAAGGTGAATTGTTCGGTAAAGCATTTGAGCATTTTATTTTGATGGAGATTGCGGCTTACAATTCCTACAATGAAATCGATTATAAAATCAATTTCTGGAGGACAAAATCAGGCCTGGAAGTCGACTTTGTGCTGGGCGGAGGCGATGTAGCCATCGAAGTAAAGGGCGCAACTCTAATCGAGAAAAGGGATTTGCAGCCCATGAATGCCTTTATAGAGGAATATTCGCCACGTAAGGCATTAGTTGTATGCAATGAGAGGGAAGAGAGAGTTCATGGCAGGATACGAATAATGCCGTATAGAAATTTCCTGCGTGACTTATGGGAAGGCAAGGTCATTCGCTAACCTCAATGCAGACATCGGCGTAAAGAAGATGTGCAAAACTTGGGTAAATAATCTTATGTTAAAAGACAAAAAAATTATTGTTGTTATGCCGGCCTATAACGCGGCAAAAACCCTGCGCAAAACTTATGACGAGGTTATGAGCCAGGGTATTGTTGATCTGGTGATCCTGGTTGATGATGCAAGCGACGATGAAACTGCTGCCATTGCAAAGAGCCTGCCGAATACCAGGGTTTTTGTTCATAAAAAAAATCGCGGTTATGGGGCAAACCAGAAGACCTGCTACCGGATGGCCCTGGAAGAGGGCGGTGAAATTATTATCATGATTCATCCGGATTATCAGTATACCCCGAAGCTGATTCCGTCCATGGCTTCCATGATAGGTAATGGTCTGTATCACTGCGTGTTGGGCTCCAGAATTCTTGGTGGATACGCTCTGAAAGGCGGCATGCCTGTCTGGAAATATATTGCGAACCGCTTTCTTACGCTTACAGAAAACATCATGCTTGGCGCAAAGCTTTCCGAGTATCACACGGGGTACAGGGCTTTTTCGCGGGAATTGCTTAAGCGGCTGCCGCTTGAGGCTAATTCAGATGATTTTGTCTTTGATAACCAGATGCTGGCTCAGATCGTCTGGCTTGATTATACGATTGCCGAGGTCAGTTGTCCGACAAGGTATTTTGCCGAGGCTTCATCAATAAATCTGCAAAGAAGTATAAAATACGGTTTTGGATGTCTGCATACAGCCTTGACATTCCGTCTCGCAAAAATGAATTTTATTACTTCCAGGTTATTTCCTTAGAAACCTTCGCACAAGATCATCGGCATCATTGTCCGTCAAAAAGCGATAAGGCCGGTAAGCAGGAACCTTTGTGCCGATTCTAATTAACATAAGATATCCGGTACATTATTCAGCAAAATAAAAGACGGCCGGGATATAAAATAATGCTTGACTTGTTGTTTCCAACCCGTTAAAGAGGCCGGAATTAAGCCCGGTCCGTATTTTATTTTGCGTTGTGTGAGTAAATGTAGCCTCCCACTGCCACGGACCGGGCCTCTTTTTTTCAAAGGTCTTTTTTTGAGAGTGTTACGTTAGATTGAATTTTTTACGATATTCGGAGATTTCAATAATCGGCGGCCTCTCAACCCCTTGAATTTTAAAAATATCCGGCTTATATTCGTTTCGGACAAGATTATATTGAATCATTTCATCGAAAATCTCTGTATTTAAATTTACTATTCCAAGCTTTTCAATACGGTTGAAAAAGGTTTTAAGGATAACAAATGCCATCCTTCCCAAAGCTTTTGTATCCTGATTTCTATGAACACGCCTGTCAAGATCGACCTGAGCGATTACATCCAGCCCCCATTTCTCATAAATATCGAGAATCATGCTCGTTTCAACGCCGTATCCGATCGGGAAAGGTATTTTTTCAAAAACTTCCCGATAGCCTGCATATTCTCCGGAAAGCGGCTGCATAATCTGTGTAAGTTCCGGGAAAAACAGTGACAGCAATGGCCTTATAACAAGCTCTGTAACTCTGCCTCCGCCGGTGGGCCTGATTTTGCTTTTACCTATAGCGATCGGCCTGTCGTAAAAGGCCTTGGAAAATTTAATATTATCGAAAAGAATCAGGGGGCCGACAAGGGCGTAAACAAATCTGTGGTGAATATTTTTTATGTCAGCATCAAGATATACAATTATATCGCTGTTAGTAATATAAAGAGCTTTCCACAGATTTTCACCTTTCCCTTTGAACGCTTCAAGATCAGGCAGAATATCGTTTGCCTTATAAACCTCAGCGCCGTATTCTCTTGCAATTTTTCTTGTATTGTCAGTCGAGCCCGAATCGATAACAACTATTTCATCAACAAGCGGATAGCGTGTCATTAGTTCGGATTTAATAATAATAATCTCTTTTGCAATTGTCTTTTCTTCATTCAGAGTAGGCAGACACAAAGCTATGGTAAGATTTTTTCTTGTTTTTTCTTTCACAAGACGATTGATGTCTTTAAACTCAGAATGGTGAAATGTATTCTTTTTAAGCCAGTTATTATTCATCGCAAATCCCGCTGTCTATTGCCATAATAACTCCTATAAGTTGAGCAATCCCTTTAAACATCGGTTCAATTTCCATCTCTGCGTTTTCCAGGTGATAATTTTTCCCATTTGTTATGCCGAGTGTAATCGCAGGTATATTGTTTGAAAGAAAAATGGAAAGTTCCGATTCGCTTGGGTCGCTTGCCGGTTGTATGTTCAGCTTTTCCATTATTGCCATAGCGCTTTTTACCAAAGGATGATTATATTCTAATTTAGAGGCTCTGAGATTGCTTATGGTCTTGATGTTTAAAGCGACTCCGCTTTCGTGGCCTATGCCGTCAACAATGTCTTTAATATCGTTATGAATTGCCCTTACCATTTTGTCTGAGTCGCTTTGTATTTCAAAACCGAGTTTTGCATTATAAGCGATTGTTCCATGCTTAAAACCGCCGGAAATTTTTCCGATAACAATTCTGGATCTTGGTCTTTGGGGAAGGCTAAGTCGCAGGATCTGGTTAATCACTTCATTTAATATCAGGATGGCATTTGGCTTAAATTGATGTTCCCATTCCTTTGCAGCAGGTATATCGCAATCAATTTCCCCTCTGATCATTCCATAAGAATAATAGTTTATCCTGCCGAGGTCGCCTCCTTCTATGCAAACAGCCCCTCTTATTGGAGTGGCCCATGTCTTTAACAGATGCCTGATGCCCCGAAGGTTGCCATTCCCCATTGATTGTATGACGCCTGCCAGAACAATATCAGATTTAAAGCAAAGATTTAACTTGCGGAAAATCTCCGGCAACGATGCCAGCACCCCGGCGCCGACTGAATTATCTAAGATGCCGGGCCCTTTAATCGAATTTTCTTTAATGGTGAAATTATGATCGGTTTCTGCATCAAAAGGTGTGTCAAGGTGAGCAACCACAAAAATAGGCGGTTTTGTTTCAGAGGTTCCTCTGATGATTGCGATGGGATTCCGATAACCATCGGTAGAGCATTCATCAACCCCTGATTCCGCCAGCCTGTCCATAAAAACACTGGTGCGTTTTTTTTCCTTGAAAGTAGGAGCCGGCACCTGGCCGATAAATACAATATTGGCAATAATTGTTGCCTTAATCGATTTTATTGCATCGACAAAGGAAGGTAGTTTATCGAGATATGTTTGCATGTTTTTACCATTTCAATTTATGTGTCAGTGCCGTGATTGGTTGGCACGGGAATCTTAAAGAAGTTTATACCTTCGTCCTTTAAGATTTTTTCCTCCTTCTCGGTGCTGGTTCCCCTAATATTTTTTGGCTCAGAAACGCCATAATGCATTTTCAGGGCTTCTGTTGTAAATTTACAACCCACATCTTCAAAGTTATTTTCCACAAAATCAGCTATTTTTCTCCCTATGTTTTCCAGATGTTCCTGCCTGCAAGAAGAACCTGCCGCTATCTGAGAGGCTTTTATCGCAAAGGTGGAAGGAGCCTTTGAAACAGCAGTATCTTCGCATACAGGGCATGCAATCATGCCTTTTGCTTTCTGCTTATCAAAGGCCCGGCTATCATCAAACCAGCCTTCAAAGGTGTGGCCGTTTGAACATTTTAAATCAAATACTATCATCTGGTGTATCTTGTGGTAAAATATATTAGTAGAAATACAGAGAAAATATTAATATGTCGTAACTACTCAGGTTAATAGGCACAAAGGCACAGAGGCACAAACTTGGGGAACCCTTTAGAAATCTTATATATTTCAGTAACTAAAGCCATTGATTTTTGCCAAACAAGCAGATCCCTATATATTTTCATTTTTTCTTTGTGCCTTTGTGCCTTTGCCCCT
>JABMRH010000043.1 GCA_013202725.1 Desulfobacteraceae bacterium | reverse complement strand
TTTTTACGGGTTTTATTATTTTTTTTATAGATATTGCTGATTTCAGAAACCAGAATAAAACGAACCTTGCCGCGGCAGGATAACGGGACCTTTTTGTCGCATTCCCCGGCGATTTCTTTTTTTAATTTAAAAAGCCCTTCCTCTGCCGGCTCTAATTTTTCCTTTATTTCCGCAAACCAGCCGGGATGTGTAAAATCGCCTGTTCCGACAACTGTAATGCCTTTTAATTGAGCTGCAATATAGAGGTTTTCAAGATCAAGATTTCTGGCGGTAGCTCTTGAAAATTTAGAATGAACATGAAAATCAGCAATAAATTGCATACTAACTGGAAACCGATAGAGAGGTTTGCAAAAGTCTTAAATTTTGTGGAGGCGGCAACCAGATTCGAACTGGTGAATAGCGGTTTTGCAGACCGCTGCCTTACCACTTGGCTATGCCGCCAAAAATAATGGAGCGGGAAACGGGATTTGAACCCGCGACTTCGACCTTGGCAAGGTCGCACTCTACCGCTGAGTTATTCCCGCTCAAGTTTATGGATATTTTACAAAAATACCCATTTTGTCAACAAAAAATTGGGCTAAATCTTTAAATGCTTTTTGAACTTTATGAAATAATCAACGCCCGACCAGACCGTTAATACAAGAGCCGCCCATAAAAATACGGTCCCGATTACATGCAAATTTACACCAAAATAAGGGTAATGGAATAAAAGAGGTATTATAGCGGCTATCTGAAACCCTGTTTTATATTTTCCAAGGCTGGATGCGGCAATATCCTCTCTGCTTTCAACGGCAAAATTACGCAGGCCTGTTACGGCGATCTCGCGGCCTATAATTATGCAAACCATCCATCCGGGAATCCAACCAAGAGAGGAGAGCATTATAAAGGCTGAAGAAGACAGGAGCTTGTCGGCAACCGGATCCATAATCCTTCCAAACTTGGATTCAAGTCCATAAAGCCTTGCAAAATAGCCATCCAGATAATCGGTAATTGCCGCAGCGCTGAACAAAAGGGCCGCAATAAATGTGAAAAACCTGTTCGGAAACAGCATCAAAATCACAATGACCGGTATTATCGATATGCGACATAATGTTAAGCTATTGGGATGGCTTAACAAATTTTTTATCTTGTCTTTAGAAAGCATTCTATTTGATTACTTCTTTGCCTTGTTCCAGTCGTCAAGAAAGGCTTTTAGGCCTTTATCGGTCATTGGATGAGCGGCAAACTTTGCAAGCACATTAAAGGGTATAGTGGCAATATCAGCGCCGATCAGGGCCGCGTCAAGGACATGAAGCGGGTTGCGTATGCTTGCTACTATGATTTCTGTGTCAAATGCATAATTGCTATAAATTTCAACAAGTTGTTCAATAAGAAGCATGCCTTCACTGGCCAGATCATCAAGACGGCCGATAAATGGGCTTACATAAGTAGCGCCGGCTTTAGCCGCCATAAGGGCCTGAAGGGGTGAAAATACAAGGGTTACATTTGTTTTAATCCCTTCGCTCGAAAGCTTGCGTGTTGCTTTTATCCCATCAATCGTCATGGGTATTTTTACGACAATATTGTCATTGATAGCTGCCAGATGACGCGCCTCTTTGACCATGCCTTCGGTATCAAGACTGATAACTTCGGCGCTTATTGGCCCATCCACTATTGCACAAATCTCTTTGATTATCTCTTCAAAATCACGCCCTTCTTTCGCAATGAGGCTGGGATTGGTTGTAACGCCGTCAACCATTCCCATGCTGTGGGCTTCCTTTATTTCGTCAATATTAGCTGTATCTAAAAAAAATTTCATCTGTTAAAGCCTCCTGCCTGCGATTTTCATCATCAGTCTCTAATAGTTAAGCATTTGTTTCTAAATGCGATTTAATATAGTTATCCCGGCACGTCGTGCTGCAAAAACACAGATCTTTTTCATCAATCTTTAAATACACCCCGTTTCTCTTTGGGAAATATACCTCACAATAAGGATCTTTTACCATTACATCGTCAATTTCACCGGTAGGCTCGCGGGAAACCTTATTTTTCGATGATCCACTTTTAAGCATCAAAGACTTAATAGTCCTGTATGCGAAGTATATTAATCCTAATATTATTAAAAACCGCATCTATATCAAATCCTGCTCCGCCAAGTCATCTTTCAAGAGCTTTGCATAACCCCCACTTTTGCTCAATTCTAGTCATTGCGAGGAGCAAAGCGACGTGGCAATCTTGTGGATTATCAACATGTTTTGAGATTGCTTCGCTTTGCTCGCAATGACAAGGCTGGGGTTTTTCAAAGGTCTCCTTTCAAAAGTCTCACCATTTGTCCATCATCCAGTCGGTCTAACAGGTATTGCATATCCTTTTTTAAAACAGGATGAACAATGTGCGGGTCTATATCACAAATAGGCTTTAAAACAAAGCGTCTTTTATGCATCCTGGGATGAGGGATTATCAGTTCGGGTGAATTTATCACAAAATCATCATACATAATGATATCAAGGTCAAGAATCCTGGGGCTAAACCTTACGGCATCATGATCGCGACCCGCATTGCTTTGAATTGACTTTAGTTTGTCTAAAAGCCGGAAAGGATCGAGCTTGGTTTCAATCTTTACAACAAGATTTACGAACCAATCCTGATTTATATAATAAACCGGTTCGGTTATGTAAAAAGAAGACCTGCTCCTTATAATAGATATTTTCGATTCTGCCAGGGAAGTTAGGCTGTTTTTGCAGTTTTCAAGTCTGTTCCCGATATTTGACCCTGCGGAAATATATGCAATATGTCCCTGGTTCATTTAAAAGCCGACTGAGCCGATTCTTTCAATAACCTCTTTCAACCTTTGTTTGCCGACGGTTAAGGCCATTCTTATATACCCTTCTCCTGCCGCTCCAAATCCATTGCCGGGAGTTACAACTATGCCCGCCTCTGTTAGAAGACGGCTCGCTGTTTCCGCCGAAGAATATCCCTGCGGAACCTCAATCCATAGATAAAATGTAGCTTTGGGTCTTTCAACTGAAAATCCAAGATTAACGAGACCATCGACCAATATATCACGGCGGGACGTATATTCGCTGTTTGTCTCCTTTAAACAGGTCTGGTCTCCCTCCAGAGCGGCTATACCCGCAATCTGGATTGCCTGGAAAGCGCCTGAATCGATATTGCTTTTCACCTGGCCAAGCGCCTGTATTACCTCGGCCCTGCCGACCGCAAACCCGATGCGCCAACCAGTCATATTATATGTCTTTGAAAGTGAGTGAAACTCTATTCCCACATCCTTTGCACCGGCTGTTTCAAGAAAACTTTTCGGTTTGTATCCATCAAAAGCCATCTCAGTATAGGCTGCATCGTGACAAACAATTATATTATTCATTTCCGCAAAAGCAACCGTCTCTTCAAAGAATTCCCCTGTTGCAACCGCCGACGTTGGGTTGTTGGGATAATTTATAAACATCATTTTGGCTTTTGGGGCGATCTCTTTTGGCACAGCTCCAAGATCCGGCAAAAAATTGTTTTGCTTTAACAGATCCATAAAATAGGTCTGCCCGCCTGCAAACTTAACGCCGATATCATACACCGGATATCCCGGACTTGTCACAAGTGCAATATCGCCATTATTAATAAAAGCGAGAGGTATGTGCGCAATACCCTCCTTGGATCCGATAAGCGTGACAACCTCCTTTTTATAATCAATATCCACATTGAACCTGCGCTTGTACCAACGAGCAACAGCCTTGTTGAAATCATCCATTCCGGTATATGATGGATATCTATGATTTGCCGGATCCAATGCCGCCCTGTTTAAAGCTTCAATTATATGCAGCGGAGTCGGCATGTCGGGATCCCCTACCCCCAGATCAATGATATCAACACCTGATTTCCTGACCTCTTCCTTTTTCCTGTCTATCTCCTTAAACAGATATGGCGGCAATGAATTTAATCTGTCCGATTTTTCAATTTTAATCATTATTTTTATTCTTAAAACTGCCAGGCATCCTCATGCAATTCGCCTGTGTAAATGATGCGGGCATCCCCCTCAAGATAAACATCGGAAAATTCGCCCTGATTTTCTTTAAAATAAATATAAAGACTTTCCCCACTCTTTGTAATTACCTTTATGGGTGATTTTATGCCGAATTTGAACGATGTGACAACAGCGCCTGCAACAGCGCCTGTCCCGCAGGCTAAGGTTTCATCTTCGACTCCCCGTTCATAAGTGCGGATGGAAATTGTGTCATCCTTATTTTGACATATGAAATTTACATTTGTTCCGGCAGGAGCAAATATGTCATGGAAACGGATTTCGCTTCCAAGCTTAACAACATCGACATTGTCTATGCTGTCCATAACAATAACCACATGGGGAACACCGGTATTAATGCTGTTTATTGTTAAATCGCCATTTTCCAGATCAAGCAAATAATCTGTCTTAAGCTCAGATAGCTCCGGCATATTGATTTTTACCATGTCCTTTGAAACTTTTGCGGAAACAATTCCCGCATCTGTTTCAAAGGACATCTCAGAGCCGGCGATCCTGTTTAAATATGCAAAACGTGCAACGCACCTTGCTCCGTTTCCGCACATCTCGGCAGGATTTCCGTCGGCATTAAAAAACCGCCACCTGAAATCAACAGAATCAGACTCTTCAATAAGTATAAACCCGTCAGCGCCCACCGACATTTTTCTGCGGCATATTTTTTCAATAAATGTCTTTAGATTCTTCTCGTCAACAACCTTATCTCTGTTGTCAATTATGATAAAATCATTGCCGCTTCCGCTTGCCTTGTAGAATTCGATATGTCTCATAATTGATTTTCTAAAAACGGCGGGATAGACTCGCCTGCAACAAGATCATCGTATTCCTGCCGTGCCCTGATAACATGGAACTCGTCATCCCTTACCATAACTTCGGCAACCTTAAGCCTTGAACAATAGTTGGATGACATCACAAATCCGTAAGCGCCGGCGCTCATCACCGCAAGAAGATCACCATTTTTGATGTCGGCAATTTTACGGTCAAGAGCCAGAAAATCACCTGTTTCGCAAATTGGCCCTACAATGTCTGCAATTATCGATTTGCCTTCAGATTTAACAACCGGCTCTATATTATGAAAAGCTCTATACAATGCCGGACGCATCAGATCGTTCATCCCCGCATCAACTATAACAAACATCTTTGCATCGTCCGATTTTTTATAAAGAACCTTCGTAACCAGTATTCCTGCATTTCCGACAATAACCCTGCCTGGTTCCAGTATCAGTTTAATCTGCATTCCTTTAAGCTGCTTAATTATGGATCCGGCATATTCACCTGGCTGAGGGGGTGATTCATCGTGATAGGTTATTCCCAGCCCTCCACCCATATCAAGATATCTGATCTCTATGCCGAGAGCTTTTATTTCATCTATCAGCATCTTAATGCTCTTGAGAGCATCCTCAAAGGGCTCTGTTTCGGTAATCTGCGATCCGATATGGCAGTCAATCCCGATTATCTTTATGTTTTTTAGCCTATTTGCAATTTTGTACCCTTCAATTGCTGTCTTGTAATCCACACCAAATTTATTTTTTTTAAGGCCGGTTGAAATATACGGATGGGTTTTAGGGTCAACGTCTGGATTTACTCTAATGGCTACAGGCGCTTTTAATTTAAGCCGGCCGGCTCTCTGGTTTATAAGCTCAAGCTCCTCAAAGGACTCGACATTGAACATCAATATATTTTTACAAAGTGCATAGTCAATCTCATCAACGCGCTTTCCAACACCTGAATAAACAATTTTGTCAGGCGAAATCCCGGCTTTTAATCCCCGGAAAAGCTCCCCGCGTGAAACAATATCAAGGCCGCCTCCAAGATCCGCAAAAAGTTTTAAAACCGCCAGGCTGGTGTTTGCTTTCGCAGAAAAACACACAAGCCTGTCTATTCCATCAAAGGCATCATCAAATGTAAGAAAATGACGCTTTAATGTGGCATGGCTGTATAAATAAAAAGGGGTGCCTACTTTTTGAGCAATTATCTGTATCGGAACATCTTCGCAATACATTTCATTGCCACGGTATTGAAAATGATGCATAAAATTGCTGCTCGTTGCTGGTTTCTCGTTGCTGGTTAGAGTTTTTACGAATTCATTATTGACAAACTCGTAAAAAGTCTCGAAATCGTCATGCCGGACTTGAT
>JABMRH010000042.1 GCA_013202725.1 Desulfobacteraceae bacterium | reverse complement strand
TTTTTTTGCCGGCCCAAACTCCGGCAGGTGCAAATAAAAAAGCCGGCTATTTTAATGCATTACAAAAGAGGCTTATAGAAGACGGTTTCAGCAAAAACAAAATCAATGCGCTCTATGACAGGCACGGGGTCTATTTTGATGCAAAAGGGGTTTCCCTCTTTTTCAGTCACAGCGAAGGCAAATTAAATTACGATCAGTTTATTTCAAAAAGGTCGATTAAAAAGGCAAAAAAATATCTTAAAAAACACAGAGCAGTCTTTGATGGTGTGGAAAAGACATACTCTGTGGACAAAGAAATTATTACTGCTATAATACTGGTCGAAACCAGGCTCGGAACCTATCTGGGAAAAAGATCTATATTAAACACGCTTTCAACCATGGCTTCCCTGAAAGACCAACATGTAAAAAATATGTTATGGCGCAAAATTGCAGGTTCATCCCCTTTTACAAAAGAAGAATTTGATAAAAAGGCTGAAAAGAAATCAACGTGGGCATATTCTGAGCTAAAAGATTTTCTCAAATATGCAAACAGGGAAAACATCGACCCATTGTCTGTTTGCGGATCGTATGCAGGCGCAATGGGCATTGCTCAATTTATGCCCAGCAATATACTTGCGCATGCAAAAGACGGCAACAGCGACGGCTGTGTAGACCTGTTTAATCATGCCGACGCCATAGTAAGCATCGCAAGCTACCTGCAACATTATGGCTGGCAAGCGAAAATAGACGACAAAAAAGCTTATAAAATACTGCTGAGCTATAATTACAGCAAATATTACGCAAATATTATTTTAAAAATCGCTAAGCTTTTAAAAGGGTAAAAATGGATCTGAAAACAATTACCGTATTCCTTGCTTTATGCATACCATTTTTTTTAATGACCGTCTGGGCAATTGTCAATGTTGCACAGAAAGATTTCGGTACAATAGGCAAGAAGGCTCTCTGGGGAGTTATAGCATCCATTCCCTTTATCGGCTTTATTATCTATATTATCTTCGGATTTAGAAAAGGGAAAAAGTCGAAAACACCTGGCATTCTATAAAAGAGACCTTTGAAAAATGCTTCTAAAATAATATTTGACAAAATCGCCCGGTTTCAATATTTATCACCACAAAGTGAGCTTCAACAAGTGGTCCCATCGTCTAGCGGTCAGGACACCGGCCTCTCACGCCGGTAACAGGGGTTCGATTCCCCTTGGGATCACCAAGTAATAAATTCAAAGAGTTATGTCACTTTCATGCCAAACAAAAACCAGGAACAAAGTCTTTCATCAACGCTTGGATAGAAAAATAAATCTGTCCCCTTTTTGTTCTTTTTGTTTTTTTGAAAAAGAAAAAGGATATCTTGACATATGCTGGCCGTGATGTATGATTTAATCAAAAATGTATGCTTATAGGAGAATATCATAAGGACTACAATTAACATAAGAGATGACCTTATGGATGCACTCTTGGCCAGCACAAAGGCTAAGACTAAAACTAAAGCCGTTGAATTATCTATCAGGGAGTATATAGAAAAAAATCTATTGAAGACCTTATCTCCCTCAGCGGTAAAATCGATATCGATTTAGACTGGCAAAAGGAAGAAGAGGCTGAACTTACTGTAACCGTTCACAGCGACGCAAAAATATTATTAATGGGTCAAACGTAAACTTGACCCCTTAGCCAATAGCCAAAAAAAGCTTGACAAATAGATTTGTTGAAATTAAATATATAAAAATTGTTTAGAGACATCTATCTCTATCAGATTCCACAAGATAATTACTTGCTATAATGATCGATCTATAAATGCTGGCACTTTGTCTTTTCTTTTGCAACTCGGCCATTGCCGTGTTAAGCTGTGTTTTCACTGTATAGATTTATTTGTATATTTCCTGAAAATTTCGAGATTAATGTAAAAAGAAGTCAACTGGTAAGGAAAGGGGCTATGCGCCCTAAGGCAATAATGCCTGTTTTACAATTAACTCTAATAAAGAGGAGGCAATATTATGGCTTCATTAAGAGAAACATTTTGAAGCATTAATGGATGGGTGAAGGAT
>JABMRH010000041.1 GCA_013202725.1 Desulfobacteraceae bacterium | reverse complement strand
TATCCGGGTTGGTATTTTTTAATTTTGGGAATTTTAATTTATTTTATATTGTGATTTGTGATTTGTTATTTAGAATTTGCAATCAGCTGAGCCCCCTGAACCTTTGAACCTTTGAACGGTTACGGATTAAATTACATCTTTAAACCATCTTTTCATCCTGCTCATAATGCCATTAAATATATTTCCGTCACGGATTCTGAATTTCTTTACGCTCTGATTCCTGACGCCATATATAACAAGTCCGACTCCTGTAGCATACATGGGATTATTCACTACATCGACAAGTCCGCCGATTCCCCTGGGTTTGCCAAGGCGTGTTGGAAGTTGTAATACAGATTCCGCAACATCCGCGACTCCATCCAGAAGGGCTGAGCCTCCGGTTACAACCACTCCGGATGAAATGATATTCTCCATGCCGGCCCTGTATATTTCTCTTTTTGTCAGCGCAAAAATCTCTTCCATGCGTGGTTCTAAAATCTCTCCCAGTATCTGTATCGGGAGTTTTCTGGGATTACGCCCACCCATACCCGGCACTTCGATTGTTTCTTCACCATGTATATTACGGGCAACACAGGTCCCGTATTTCTTCTTTATCTTTTCTGCTTCAGCATGTGGTGTTCGCAGCCCGATTGCCAGATCATTCGTAAGGTTGTTACCTCCAATGGCAAGTATGAATGTATGCCTGATGTTGCCACCTGAAAAAATAGCCAAATCCGAAGTGCCGCCCCCAAGATCGATAAGCGCCGCGCCTAATTCCTTTTCTTCACTGGTCAAAACCGCTTCACTTGAAGCAAGAGACTCAAGCACAATATCACATACATCAAGACCTGACCGATTTGCGCATTTTACGATGTTATGGGCAGATGTTACAGCCCCTGTAACAATATGAATCTTGGCTTCCAATCGCACACCTGCCATGCCGACAGGATTCTGGATGCCGGCTTCGTCATCTACAATAAACTCCTGTGGAAGCACATGTATTACTTCGCGATCCATAGGAATAGCCACAGCCCGCGCTGCATCAATCACACGTTCCACGTCTTGCTTTGTGATTTCCGAACCCTTTATTGCCACGATCCCGCGACTGTTAAAGCCTGTTATATGTCCTCCGGCGATTCCGGCATAAACAGATGAAATTTCACATCCGGCCATAAGTTCAGCCTCTTCAACAGCCTTTTTTATCGATTCCACTGTTGATTCAATGTTGACCACTACTCCTTTTCGAAGTCCGATTGAGGGATGAGTGCCGATCCCGATGATGTTTATTTCATTTCCGGATATTTCACCAACCACAGCACAAATCTTGGTGGTTCCAATATCAAGGCCGACAATTATCTTTTCCTGTCCCTGCATCTTAAGCCTCCTTATAATCCATGGCCGGTAATTCAATTCTAACCGGATTCACCACAATGCGATCTAAATTGTTCAGATCGACAGTATCAAAATCTAAAAAGCTATGCCCTTTCTCCATATAGAAAAGAACATTTTTAAGCCTTTCATACTTGTCCGGATAGTTATTATATCCAAGCTTGATAGCTTTGATGCCGTTAAACGCATAAAGCGTAATGCCTATTTCTCTATCAACCCTGATTACTTTTAATAATCTGTTTGGAATAATCGATCCCTCCTTTTGCCCGAGTCGCAATACATCCATTACAGCATTGAAAGGTATGTTGCGGAATTTTCCGGAAACATCCAGATCAGAAAACTCAAGACCGATAATAACCGGCAAGTTGCCGGGATCTGAAGCTGCTAACTCTTTAAATATCTCTCCATGATCGTTTATCAGAAATTTGCGACCAAGGTCTATGATGGCAAGAGGCTTATGCTCCTTTATCCTTATATTTATTCCGTCCGGCAGTTCCCTTCTTACTTCGGCATCGGCAATCCATGGATGCGCCAACAATCTTTTTCTTGTTGCTGAAAGATTTACGGAAAAAATATTTATTCCAGCATCAATACCGGTACGCTTAATTATCTGATTTTTGGAGAGTCTGTTCGTTCCATTAACAATTATACTGTTTGCCCTGAAATAATCACACTGTGTCAAGAGGTCGTAGCCAAAAATGAAAATAATGCTCATCGCCGTCACCAGGGAAACTGCGGCCATCATTTTGAAACAGGCAATAATGCGTTGAATAACTTTAGCGCGCCTTTTTGCCAGGCTGTTTTTATAATAGTTTTGTCGCATATGTTTATTCCCCAACTATTATAATTTCCGATTCAAGCTTGATGTTAAAAATTTTCGACACCCTCTCCTGAACGAGTTCCATCAGCGCAAGAATATCTGCTGCCGATGCATTGCCTTTATTCAGAATAAAATTTGCATGTTTTGATGATATCTTTGCGCCCCCGATCGATTTCCCTTTAAGCCCTGCCAGATCAATGAATTCCCCTGCTGTTTTGCCGAATGCAGGGTTTTTAAAAAAACATCCAGCGCTTGGAAAGCCCGAAGGTTGTCTTTTTTTGCGTGCCTTCAAAATTTCTACAGCCTGTTTTTTCAGCCTTTGCTGGTCCGAAGAATGCAGAGAAAAATCAGCGCTTAATATAATCGGTTGCCAATTATCAATATCTGTTATCTTTCTGTCCCATGAGAATTTTCTGTAATCAAACTGCAAATTTTGCCTTAAAATAATTCTGGTTTCCCCTGTCGGCAGTAAAACCTTTATAGAATCAACAACACCGGCCATTGATCCGTAAGCAGTGCCGGCATTCATTATAATGGCGCCTCCGACGGTTCCAGGAATGCCAAGAGCAAAATTCATTCCTTCAAGACCGTTATCTATAGCAAAAGAACAAAGGGTCTGAAGCCTTGTGCCGGCCATGGCTGTGACAACTACAGAGTCCTTTCCGCTGTCCGTTCGGGCAATACCGTCAAGACACTTTTTAAGAACAACCATAATTCCATTTATGCCGCCGTCCTTTACAAGAAGATTTGTACCGCCACCGATCACCATGCAATAAATCCCTTTTTTCTTAGACCACCTGATAAGCTCCGAAAGTTTTTCAAAACTTTCAGGGGTTACAAAAGCCCAGGCAGGCCCGCCAACCCGTAAAGAGGTGTGTCCGGACATAGGTTCGTTGAATTTGACATTTTTGCCAAAAAGCTTTGTGAGCCATTTTTTTGAATCAGGATTAAGCATTTCTTGTTGTTTGTTGCTGGTTGCTCGTTGCTTTCATCTCTTCCAGTATCTCTTCCCCTACTTTCCATACATCCCCTGCGCCAAGAGTGAGCAGGATATCCCCTTGCCTTAATGTTTCTTTTAAATAAAAAACAGATTCGGAAACGCTGTCTGCATATACGGCATCTCTGTGGCCATGGGCCTTGATCCCCTCGCATAATAACAGGCTGTCAACCCCTCTTATCTTTTCTTCTCCGGCCGGATATATTGGAAGAAGTATAAGTTTGTCGGCCTGGTAAAAAGTACGCGTAAAATCATCAAAAAGGGCTTTGGTCCTTGTATAGCGATGCGGTTGAAATACTACCACCTTGCGCCTGCCAGGCCAGCACGTCTTAACCGCCTGCAGTGTTGCTTTGATTTCCGCAGGGTGATGGCCATAGTCATCCACGACTGTAATTCCCTTTATCTCCCCCTTGACCTCAAACCTGCGGAGAACCCCTTCAATGGTTTCAAGAGCATATTTAATTTTTTTAAACGGAATATCCAGTTCAATTCCCACTGCAATGCTTGCCATGGAATTGTAAATGTTATGCAATCCGGGAAGATTCAATACTATTTCGCCAAGCAACAACCCATGATGATAAATGCTGAATCTGCTTTTAAGACCCTCAAATAATACATCCCTGGCCTGAAAATCGGCCTGTGCACTCATCCCGTATGTAACAAATCTTTTCTTTATTTTTGGGATTAAGCCCTGTATCGGCTCATTGTCCAGGCAAAGAACGACAAGGCCGTAAAAAGGGACCCGATCGATAAATTTTAAAAAAACCTCCTTTATGGCGTTTAGGTCCTTGTAAAAATCAAGGTGTTCTTTGTCTATATTTGTCACTACCGCTATTGCAGGAGACATTTTTAAAAATGACCCGTCGCTTTCATCCGCCTCAGCCACAATAAAGTCTCCCTGCCCCAGGAGCATATTTGTGCCGATGCTTTTCAGTTTTCCTCCGATAACGACTGTTGGACTCAACCCTCCTTTATCGAGAATACTTGCAATTATTGAGGTGGTCGATGTCTTGCCGTGCATTCCTGCAACTGCAATGCTGTATTTTAAACGCATAAGCTCAGCAAGCATCTCAGCCCTTGGTATTACGGGAACCGACATTTCTCGGGCCGCGACAACTTCAGGATTTCCGGGCTCGATTGCCGACGATGTTACCACAACATCGGCTCCTCTGATCTGCTCCATGGAATGCCCTTTAAATACAATGCATCCCAGACTTTCCAGGTGCTCGGTAATGGATGACAATTTTACATCAGACCCTGAAACCTTGTATCCAAGATTGAGAAGTAGTTCGGCAATACCGCTCATCCCTATGCCGCCTATTCCAACAAAGTGCATGTGATATTTTTTTAAATACATAATTTTGTAATTTAGGAATTACGAATTTAATCCCTCAATTCCTTAATTAACTTGTAACAATCATCAACAATAGTCTCTGCCGCATCGGGTCTGCCGATGGACTTTGCCCTGGAGGCCATAGATTTAAGGGCTTCCGGGCTTAATGCATAATGCTCGATTCTTTTGGCGATCTTTTTACCGGTAAGATCTTTTTGAAGTATCATTTCAGCCGCCCTTTCATTTTCAAGTGAACCAGCATTTAAAACCTGGTGATTGTCGGCGGCAAAAGGATACGGTATGAAAATCACCCCCTTGCCCATGACCGCAACTTCCGCCACGGTTGTCGCGCCTGCCCTGCAAACAACCAGGTCGGCATTATGATACTGCCTGGCCATATCGTCGAAAAAAGATTTAACCATGCAGGAAATGCTGCTTTTCATGTATGCTCTTTTTACTTCTTGTTCATCAGCCGATCCTGTCTGATGCACGAAAAAATATTTATCCTTTTCTTCTAAGTATTCAAAAGCTTCCAAAACAGCCATATTTATGCTGTGAGCCCCTTGGCTTCCCCCAAGAATCAGTACTGTAAAAGGTTTTTTCTGCCCTGTATCGTCCAAACTTACATCCTGTTGATCCATTGCGGATTGCAGGATCTCCTTTCGTACCGGATTTCCTGAAACAAGTAATTTTTTCGGATCAACAGGGGCAAGCCATCGGAATCTCTCTAATCTTGTATCTTTAAAGGATATATATATTCTGTCTGCAAAACCGGATAAGATGCGATTTGTAATTCCAGGCAGAATATTCTGCTCATGGAGGACAATCTTAATGCCCATAAGCCATGCCGCTATAACAACCGATCCGGCAGAATAACCGCCAACCCCTACAACAATGTCCGGTCTGAAATCCTTAAGGATCATGATGGATTCAAATATTCCCTTTGGTATTTTTAAAACCGAAACAGCCTGTTTCCATAATCCCCTGCCTTTGATCCCTTCTGCTGTAATAGATTTATGCTTAAAAACAGTTTTTGACAAAACCGATATTTCAAAAGGCTTGCCTGTGCCGACAAAGAGAACTCTGTTTTTCTGATCCCGTGCCGTAAAAGCATCTGCAATAGCAATTCCCGGGAAAAGATGTCCGCCTGTACCGCCGCCCGCGATAATAATGCGCATAAGTGTTATTTGCCCTTCAAGCTTGACGCTCCTATGTTCATCAGTATCCCTATTGATGCCATACTGAACAAAAACGATGTCCCGCCATAACTCAAAAAAGGTAATGTAAGCCCCTTTGTCGGCAAAAGTCCGACAGCAACTCCCATGTTAACGCAAACCTGAATAGCTATCGCAGACGTAATGCCGACAGCCATAAACGACCCAAAATAATCCTTGGCATTTTTCGCAATGTTTATACCCTTCCACAAGATCAGAGAATAAAGCCCTATGATAAATAGAACCCCAAACAAACCAAGCTCTTCACCAATGACCGAGAAGATAAAATCCGTATGTGGTTCAGGGAGATAAAACAGTTTCTGGTAACCTTTTCCGATTCCTGTGCCCCATATTCCACCTGTACCAAAGGCCATGAGAGAATGGATGATTTGATAACCTTCATTCAATGAATACTGCCACGGATCCAAAAAACTAATGATACGTTTTAAGCGATACGCTGAAGTAATCATTAAAAAGTAAGCAGCCGGAAGTAAAAAGATTAGAGGGGACAAAAGATGTAAAATGCGTACCCCCCCGACATAAAGCATAATCCATGTAATAACCCAAAAAATAAGCGCAGACCCAAAATCAGGCTGAAAAAATATCAGGGTTGTAAATATACAAAGAATAAAAAAGTGAGGCAAAAAACCTATATAAAAATCTTTGATGTCATCCCTTTTTTTGCTCATGGAATAAGCCAGATAGATTACCAGCGCAAAACGGGCAAATTCCGATGGCTGAAAACTTAAACTACCCAGCCGCAGCCAGCGCATCGAACCATTCACGGAATATCCAAATCCTGTAATCTTCACCGCTACAAGAGAAACAACGGCCAGAATAAGAATCGGGTATGTTAAAGAACGGATAAGTTTCAATGGAATATGCCTGCAAGCAACCAGGGCAAGGATACCTAACAAGGCAAAAACGACCTGTTTTTTCAAAAAATAATAATCGCTGCCGAACTTTTTAAGCGCAAGGGCTGAACTGGCGCTGTAAACCATTACAATTCCTATTCCAACAAGGAAAAGCACCGGAAGCAGGAGGTTGACATCGTAATATCCTGAATCCACGCCATTAGCTGTTAAAACCGGCTTTTTTCCTGTTATGCCTTTTTTCATTTAAGCCTGCTTTTATTTAGTTTGTCTACAACTCTGCAAAAGTCTTCTCCCCGCTGAGCATAGCTGGCATACATATCAAAGCTGGCGCATGCCGGAGACAGAAGCACCACATCTCCTGGAGACGCCGCATGATACGCCGACAGCACAGCATCCTCCATTGAAGAAGCCCCTTTTGTTGATGTTATATCGCCAAGTGCAAACAATATATCCTCTTTTGCTTCTCCCAAAACAATGAGCCTTTTAACACGCCTGCGCACCAAATCTCTGAGAGTTCGGAAATTACCGCCCTTATCACGACCTCCCATAATAAGGATTATTGGTTTGCTGAAAGTTTCAAGCGCCCTTGCGACTGCATTAACATTTGTTGCCTTTGAATCGTTGAAAAAACCAACCTCATTTATTGTGTCAACATATTCGAGCCGATGAGAAAGCCCTTTAAAATTACTTAAAGCCGATTGTATCCCCTCTAAGCTCCCTCCAATCGACAGCGCTGCCAGCGACGCTGCATAAGCATTTTCCAGGTTATGTTTGCCCGGAAGGTTTATGCATGAAAAATCAAGAGATTTAAAAGAAGTATTTATTTCAGCATCGTCTACCATCTGATTATAAAAGAGTAATTTTTTGCTTTTAATATTTTTACATATTGAACCTATAAAAGGATCAAGACCATTAAAGACGGCAACATCGCTTTCCTTCTGGTTTTCAAATATCCGTGCCTTAGCCCTGGCATAAGCCGCAAAATCAGAATAACGATCAAGATGATCTTCGGTAATGTTCAGCACCACTCCCACTTTTGGCCTGAAAGTATCTATTGTATCGAGCTGAAAACTGCTTACTTCGGCCACAATAATTTCAGCCTTTTCCCCTTTGTCCACATAGTCAATTAAAGGATTGCCTATATTGCCGCCAACAAAAACCCTTTGGCCTGAATTTTTAAGCATGTCTCCCAAAAGTGTTGTGGTTGTGGTCTTGCCGTTAGTGCCTGTCACGGCGACAACAGGTTCCCGTATAAATCTATAGGCAAGCTCGATTTCTCCCAATATCGGTATTCCTTTTAACGCGGCTCTTTTTATCGGCAAAATATTATGAGAAACCCCGGGACTTACAACAATGAGCTCCGATTTTTCAAAAGTATCAACTCTATGCTGCCCAAGCTCCATCTTGACACCCATTTCACGCAAAACAGACGCATAAGCTTCCAGTTTGTCTTCTTCTACCTTGTCTGTAACAATGACCGATGCGCCCCTTTTCTTTAAAAAACGGGCGACCGCAAACCCGGACATTCCCAGACCAACTACAACAATATTCTTATTGGCAAGCTGCATATATAATTTTGAGTTTTTAATTTTTAATTGTGAATGAAAAAAAACTAATTTTACAGAAACTTACAAACGCAAAAAGTAACCTACCAACAACCTGATATGGCGGGCAGTTAAATTTAAAATTCAACATTCAAAACTAACAATTCCCTTCCTACCTGAGCTTCAGTGTACTCATGGAAAGAAGCGCAAGCATAATCGCTATTATCCAGAACCGAACTATAATCTTTGGCTCCGCCCACCCTTTTAATTCAAAATGGTGGTGGAGAGGAGCCATTTTGAAAATCCTGCGACCGTTTGTCATTTTGAAAAAGCCGACCTGAAATATGACGGAAAGCGCTTCAATTACAAACAGCCCGCCAACAAGTACGAGCAGTATTTCCTGCTTTGTAATAACGGCTACTGTTCCGAGTGCGGCCCCTATTGGAAGGGAGCCGACATCCCCCATGAAAATCTGTGCCGGATATGTGTTAAACCACAGAAAACCAAGACCTGCGCCGGCTAACGCTCCACAGAATATAGTTATCTCCCCGCATCCGGAGACATAATTGATCTGCAGATAATCGGCGATTCTGATATGACCGGTAACATAGGCAAAAACCATGTATGTGGCCGCAACTATGATCACAGGCCCAATTGCAAGACCGTCAAGACCGTCTGTGAGATTGACCGCGTTTGAAGTCCCGACAATCACAAGGGTTGTAAAAAATATATATCCCCAGCCGATATCCGGCGATATTTTTTTAAAAAAAGGCACGGTTATACTTGTATTGAAACCGCCATAAGAAAAAAGCAAAATACCTGCTCCGATTGCAAGTGTTGCCTGCATCAGCAGCTTGCTTCGACCGCTTAAACCCTTGCTTCTCTTCTTGACCTGCATGAGATAGTCATCAATAAAGCCGATAACACTGTATCCAATTGTAATCAGAAGAACTATCCATATGTAAAAATTTGACAAATCAGTCCAGAGAAGTGTCGATATTACAACCGAAAATATAATCAGGACTCCACCCATTGTGGGTGTTCCTGCCTTTGTGCCATGCGCTTCAGGGCCATCTTCCCTGATATACTGCCCGATCTGTTTGTCGCTGAGTTTTTTGATAACCCACGGTCCCAGAAAAAAACAGATCAACAAAGCCGTCAGGCTGGCATAGATAGTTCGGAATGTAATGTACTGAAATACATTAAAAACCGAAATTGTTTCATGAAGCGGATAAAGTAAATGATAAAACATGATCCCTCAATCCCTCAATAATCTTTTCCATACCCATTGATCTGGAGCCCTTAATTAGAACCCAGTCACCCGGCATGAGCCAGTCTATCAGGTCTTCGAGAATCTCTTCCCTGGTGCCTGTAAAGATATCCAGCAAATTATCTTCTTCCCTGGCGCCTGCCGCGACACTTTCTGCAAACTCACCTGTGATATAGAGCTTTGCAATATCCGATTTGGCTGATAAGGAACCGATCTTTTTATGCATGGGATCCGCGTATTCTCCAAGTTCGAACATATCCCCGGCAATTATGGCCCCTCTATTTTTACCCTTTAATGATTTAAGCGTCATTATTGCTGCTCTCATTGAATCCGGATTGGCATTGTATGTATCGTCAATTATATGTGTCCGGCCAATCATAAGGATATTCATCCTTCCATGAGCCGGTTTGAAATCCTCGAGACCGGCTTTAATTTCCAGTACGCTTTGTCCCAAAAGATATCCAACAGCGGCTGCGGCAAGCGCATTTGACACCATAAAATCGCCAAAAACCCCAAGAATTACGGAAACAGTTTCAGACGGCAAAATCAGTGTAAATGAAACTCCATGTCCCTTGTTAATCACAGACTCAGCTCTGACAGCAGCGCTGTTTGACAGCCCATAAAAAAGCACATCCCTTGAGGTTTTATTCGCCAAAGCAACAACTCTCCGGTCATCTGCATTGAGAATTGCTGTACCGTCCGGCCTGATTTTCTCCAGAAGCTCCCCCTTGGCGCGCATAATTCCTTCTATTGAACCCAACCCTTCTAAATGGGCATGGCTTATATTGGTGATAATGCCGATGTCAGGCGAACAAATATCCGCAAGCATTCCTATCTCTCCGGGGCTGTTCATGCCGAGTTCAAGAACGGCCCATTCATGGCAACGGCAAAGCCTGAGAAGAGTTAATGGAAGCCCGATTTCATTGTTTAAATTACCCTCGGTCGATAAGGTGCAAAATTTCCGGGCAACGACCGCGGCAGTCATATCCTTGGTGGTGGTTTTGCCGTTTGACCCGGTTATCGCCACAACGGAAACATCTACCCTCTTGCGATTAAAACGGGCAAGATCCCCCAAAGCCTTTGTCGTGTCCTTTACCGTAATACAAACAACCTTTTTTTTTCTCCATTTTTCGTATGGCAAACCGTTTGCTTTATCCTTGTTTATAAGAAGGCCGCAAATACCTTGCTTGATTACATCGCCGGCAAAAGAAAACCCATCATAGATATTTCCTCTGATAGCAACAAACAGCTCATCAGCAGATATACTGCGAGAGTCAATGGAGATGCCTGAAAATGCGCTCTTTACATCGCCAAACAACAATTCTCCCTTTGTTGCATCGAGGATATCGGCGCTTGTCCACGGCATCTGTTTTGTGTAATTGTTAGTCATCAAAGATTTTACAAATTCCTTAAAGCTGTTTCAGCCTCTTTTCTATCATCAAAGGAGATGGTTTTATTTCCTATTATCTGATAGGTTTCATGGCCCTTGCCTGCTATCAGAACAATATCGTCTGCCCGGGATATTGTAACGGCAAGCTCTATAGCCTTTTTACGATCAGGCTCCACAACATATCCTTTTTCACCCCCACCCAAATCCTCCCCCATTGACGTTTTTCTCATTCCATCAAGCACCTGCGCAATGATATCCATAGGTGCTTCTGTGCGTGGATTGTCCGATGTAATAACAGTAATGTCGCTTAACCTGCCGGCGATTTCACCCATTTGATGCCGCTTACCTTTATCCCTGTCGCCTCCGCAGCCGAATACGCAGATTATTCTTCCTTGAGCTATCGATCTTAAAGAGGATAAAACATTTTCCAGAGCATCAGGAGTATGCGCATAATCTACATATACAAAACGCCCGGCAGTATTTGGAATAGCTTCAAGCCTGCCCGGTATGCGGGTGACATCCTCTATTCCGGCCTTTATGACGTCAAGCGGCAGATTTAAAGCAATGCCGACACCTGTAGCGCTTATT
The DNA here is from genome assembly GCA_013202725.1 of Desulfobacteraceae bacterium. Lineage (GTDB taxonomy): Bacteria > Desulfobacterota > Desulfobacteria > Desulfobacterales > ETH-SRB1 > Desulfaltia. Next base: position 1,846 of record JABMRH010000041.1, on the reverse strand, counting down.
ATGTTTTTCAGATTATGTTTGCCTACAAGGGATGCTTTGAAATCAAACTCCCCTTTTATGGTTGAAAGTCTTCCCGCAATACCGCTCGGTTCGCACTTGATGTTAGAAGGCCTGATCATATTGTCCGAAAGCTCAAAGACTTCCACCTTTGAGCTTTCATCTTTCAGCTCCCATGCAAGTTCTTTCCCCCTTGTATCATCGCAATTAATTACAGCCAGAGTCCGGCCTTTTGGGGGCCCTGACATTAGATTCTCTGTAAAAAGCCTTTTCTTGCATGACCAGTAGGAATCCATATCCCCATGATAATCAAGATGATCCCGCGTCAGATTGGTAAATACACCGACATCTAACCAACAATTTGCAATCCTGTGCTGGTCAATGGCATGTGATGAAACCTCCAGAACAACATGTGTAATGCCCTGGTTTAGCATCTCAGCGAAAATCCTCTGAAGATCAAGCGATTCAGGTGTTGTGACAGGGCTATTAAATGTTTTGCCCGAATAACGGTAATTTATTGTTCCTATAACGCCGACTCTGAAACCGGCCTTTAAAAGTATGCTTTCGATCAAATAGGCTGTAGTTGTTTTGCCGTTTGTGCCGGTTATTCCTATTAAAAACAAATCTTCCGAGGGATTGCCATAAAAGGCGGCAGACATGGCGGATAGAGCCTTCCTGGTGTCTTCAACCTCGATAATTATTGAATCCCTATCAACCGGTTTTTGTGTAATAATTGCTGATGCGCCATTTGCCAATGCCGCATCAATATAGTCATGGCCATCTGTCACATGGCCCTGTATGGCCACAAAGATCCCGCCCTGCTTAACATCCTGTGCTTTATAATGGATTGAAACTACTTCAGCCTTATCCATTGCGTCCTCTTTTTTTTTACCAAAAACACTCTTTACAGTAATTGATTTAAGCAAATGCGAAAGTTTCACGCTGAAACCTTTGAAAAATGTTCAATTTTACCTGGTCCATTAAATCTGTTCAGACCGGCCCGTCTATTAACATGACTGCCATAAGGCGCATTATGGGTAGCGGGCAGGTTCATATAATTCAGGGTTTCAAAGACGATCTTTTTAAATGTGGGGGCTGCGACAATACTGCTGTAATACTCTTTTCCCGGCTCATCAATTACAACCAGGACAGCTATTTCAGGATTTTGTGAAGGAGCAAACCCGACAAATGATGCTATATATTTATCTTTCGCATATGTTCCTTTTTCATCAACTTTCTGGGCCGTGCCGGTCTTGCCGCAAACAGAATAACCTTCAAGCGCTGCATTGACCCCTGTGCCTCCCTTGTTGGTTACAGATTCCATTATCTTTTTCAAGGTTCCGGCTGTTTCGACCGAAATAACCCTTCTAACCTCACAAGGGCCTGAACTTTTTATCAAACGTCCATTCTGATCCATTATGGCCTGAACAATATAAGGCTTCATAAGAATCCCGTCATTGGCAATCGCGGAAGTGGCTGTTATAAGCTGAAGTGCTGATACGGAAATGCCCTGCCCGAATGAAATTGCTCCGGCATCTATTTTTGACCATCGCTTATATGGAGCCATGCTTCCGGCTGTCTCCCCGGGGCAGTCTATTCCGCTCTTTTTGCCAAAACCAAAGTCTCTCAAAGTCTTATAAAGCAAATCCGGTCCAATTGTTTCACAAACCTTCACTATGCCGATATTGCTTGAATATTTAACTATCTGCTGCAAGGACATCCAGCCGTGAGGCTTGGTGTCATGAACAATATTCTTTCCGATTCTGTATTCGCCGTTTTCGCAATAAAAGATAGTATGCTGTGTGCATTTCCCGGACCTTAACGCCGCTGCTGCGCTGAAGATTTTCAT
>JABMRH010000040.1 GCA_013202725.1 Desulfobacteraceae bacterium | reverse complement strand
GATTCCCTGTAGCTTGCTACAGGGTTCTTCAATCCTTATAATCCTACCAACTCTTTTGGAGACAATCCATATTAATAGATCTCTCTTATGTTTTCATCGTGGTCCACCATGTAAAGAAGGGTAACCTTTGCTTTTAAATCTTCAATAAGTTGAGGAAGTTTTGACCGCTCAACGCCATACATGCGGATATAAACATTGTGATACCCTTCAGGCACCCGTTCATAAGAGCTTAAAATACTTACTATGCGGCCGTCATATCCCCGGATTATATCGGCAACAGCCTTGATGGAACCGGGTCGATTTTTTAATTGAAATGCAAACTGAACCCCTTTTTCCCCGACACCTGTCAGCGTGATAATTACTCTGAACAGGTCTGTTTGGGTAATGGTGCCCACGATTTTACCATCATGATCAACCACAGGAACACCGGATATTTTATTATGTAGCAACACCCTGGCTGTCTCTTCCACAGTATAATCAAAAGGAACCGTAATGAGCCTGTCAGACATGATCTCCTTCACCTTAACCTTCGACAGCATATAATTAAGCTCATGAACTGACAGTGTGGTGGCATCAGAAGCCGACGCCCTTTTTATATCCCGGTCTGTAATGACGCCGACGAGCTTGCCTTTTTTCGTAACCGGCAACATACGAATTTTATGCTGTTTCAACAACTTCATACCAGCTTGGATGGAATCGTCAGCTTCAATAGTTACAACCACTTTGCTCATCCAATTTTTGACCAACATAATTATACCTCTCTGTCTTCTTTCCTGCTTCAGCTCAGGAAGTTATCTCTTTTCCCGCCTGCACAAGGCTGCAACGACCCGTATTTTGTTTATTTAAAATTAGTCTATGAGATGGTCGGTAAAATGTCAATGGCTTTATCACCTCTATTGAGTAAGACATGTATCAAGAAAGGATTCAAGCTTTTTAGCTCGCTTTATTAAGACAGATCTTCTTTAATAGCTGTTTTGAGTTTAATATTGTATTTTTCAATCTTTTAATGCAAGGTGGGCCTGGAAATGCCAAGGAGTTTGGCTGTGCGTGAGCGGTTTCCTCCGGTTCAGGAATGAATGGCTATCGTAGGATAAAGACCCTCAAGCGGGCCTCGTGGGTAGGGCTGTATAATATTAAAAGAGATGTTCCGTCCCATCTGGGCATGGCCTTTGCTTTTCCTGCCGTCAAAATATGCGCCGTTGGCATACAGTATGTGCTCGATACGCTCTTGAAAAGCCTGAACAAAGCCGGACCCGCTGCCCTTAAAATGCATTAAGCCTCGAGTTAATTTCCCCTTAATCATAGAAAGCTCGGCAAGAGATATGCTGTGTTTTTTCAGATCCTTTCGGTCTCTGATCAAGCCCCATACAAGATGCCCTGAAGGAATATTTATGGGTTCCCGCAGATCGATTATTGTGTGAGGCATTATAATGGTGTCTTCGCCGACAGTCAAAGGACAATCAGCGCTTCCCTGCAGAAACGAATTAAAACCGACAAACACTTTCTTCTCAAGCCCTCTGCGCCACAAGAACATTTTCGCCGATATGATTATCTCCTTTAATTACAGCATATCTGTTAATTGAAGCCCCCTTAGGAACCTTGATGCGGGCTTCGAGACAAACAACATCGAATATATTTTGAAAATCCTTTTTTCGATTTTCTATAAAGTCAACAAAGATACCCTGGGGTCTTTTACCCGGTTCAAAGGAAATATAATTGTTAAGAGCCTTGGAAGAAAAACAATAACTAAAATCAAATATATCTCCATTGCTGACCCGGATCTGCCCTGGTTCAATCCGTTTATTAGACATTTCTCCTGTCTGTAAATAAGCATAATCTCCAACAACGCAATTATGAAGCGTTGTAAGATCAACCGTGCTAAAGGGGCCTAAAAAACATCCCTCCACAGGAGAACCATGGATGTTCGCATAATGCATGGATACTGTATCCAATATTAAAAACTCTTCAAGATTGTCAGGATTGTGAGAATAATTATGAACCAGGGTTTTAATGAGAAAACTGCCTTTAATTCTGATCACTTCATCATCATACAGCACAATATCTGATCCCTGGTGATGAAATATCTCTCCTTTAGCCTTTAGTTCGTCCCCCCTGATGTCGCTTTTATACAGGATTGAGTTTTCAACTGCGCATTTGCCAAGAAAATAGCTTCCTGCAAGGTTAGAGCGCCTGAAATAAAACCCAAGTGGATGAAAGGATGTAATCCCGTAAAAAGCATAAAACTTGTTCAGTTTATCCAAGGGGATACATTTCCGAATATACAAATCCGCATCAAATCCGTGTTTAAGCAGAATAGTATTCATGCGATTTGCAATCTGACTAATGAGTTTCTCAATCTGTTTCATATTAAATGTAATACTTCAATTAAGCGAAACGCTCATATGGTCTCACATCATGGCATCTTATCATATCCTCGAACAAGAACCTCCCTTGGCTTGACGCCATCTGAAGGGCCGACGATTCCTTCCTTTTCCATCATTTCAATAATGCGGGCTGCTCTGTTATATCCTATGCGCAAATGACGCTGTATCATAGATATCGATGCCTGCCCTGTCTTTGTAATGAGGGCTACGGCATCATCATATCTTTCGTCATGTTCCTGATTATCT
>JABMRH010000294.1 GCA_013202725.1 Desulfobacteraceae bacterium | reverse complement strand
CTTGCACAAGTCGTCTTTTGCTTGATTGAGCGCCGATTGTTAGCGCTTGTTTTACTATGTGTCACTTCGTGTCTATCTCAAGCTTAAGTATAATTTTTAATTATGAATGGAAAAACCGATTTTAATTTAAAATTCAACATTTAAAATTAACAATTCATTTTTACTGCCCGTAAATAACAACTATAAGCTCCGCATCTTTTTTCCCGATATTTCTTAACATATGTTTTATTCCGGAATTAAAATGAAGGGAATCGTTTTTACTTAGCGTGTTGACATTATCTCCGACTATAACTTCGATTTTACCCGACAGCACATAAATAAACTCTTCCCCCTCATGCTGATACCCCACTCCCCTGTGGTTTTGCATTGCATCAATGGTAACACGAAAAGCCTTAAGATGCTTATTTTCAGCGCCTGGTGTCAGTGTCGTATAGGCATAATCATCGGTGCGCTTTGTATATGCCTTGATGCGTTTTTTAAGATTTGATTCCTGCTCCTTTAAGAAAAGCCCTGAGTCGATCTGCAAAGTTCTTGCGATCTGCAAAAGAGTGCCAACAGGAGGGATAACCTTTCCGGCTTCCAGTTTTTTGAGGTAATCGATAGAACAGCCGGTTTCATTGGCTACCTGGTTAAGAGAAATTTTTTTCTCCACTCTGGTTTTCTTTATTTTTTTCCCAACAGGGACGACTTTATCGGCCTTCTTTTTTGACATAATATCTCCTTATTTATATTCGTAGAACCCCCGCCCTGTTTTTCTGCCAAGCCAGCCGGCTTCAACATATTTTCTGAGCAGCGGGCAGGGACGGTACTTTGTATCTTTAAATCCATTATACAGTGTTTCCATTATGGCAAGGCATGTATCCAGGCCTATAAGATCGGCCAGAGCCAGGGGCCCCATGGGATGATTCATCCCAAGTTTCACCACAGTGTCAATATCTTCCCTGGTTCCAATCCCATGATACAGACAGAAGACGGCTTCGTTGATCATCGGCATAAGAATTCTGTTGGCGATAAAACCAGGATAATCGTTTGACTCAGCCGGAGTCTTGCCGAATTTTTTAGCCAGATCCCAGGTTGTTTTAAATGTTTCTTCAGAAGTTGCTATCCCCCGTATGATCTCAACCAGTTTCATGATCGGCACAGGATTCATAAAATGCATGCCTATTATTTTCTCCGGCCGTTTTGTCTGCGCCGCAATACGGCCTATGGGAATGGAGGAGGTGTTGGTTGCAAGTATAACATCAGGCGCACAAATTTCATCCAGATCTTGAAAAATCTGAAACTTAAGCAATTCATTTTCAATGGCAGCCTCAACAACAAAATCGGCAATCTCCATGTCCTTTAAACCCACGCAGGTCTTAATACGCCCTAAAACAGCTTCCTTCTCATCTGCGGTCATTCCCCCTTTGTCAACATTCCGGTTTAAATTTTTTGTAATAGTTGCAAGCCCACGATCAGCAAATTCTGTTTTTACGTCATTCATAATGACATTAAAGCCATTCATCGCCGCAACCTGAGTAATGCCGCCACCCATTTGACCTGCGCCTATAACGCCGATAGTTTTAATATCCATTGTCAGCTCCTTTATCTTTTAACAATCATTGCTACGGCTTCTCCACCTCCAAGGCAGAGAGAAGCAAGCCCGGTGTTTTTATCCTGTTTTATCATTTCATGTAACAGGGTTACAAGCACACGGCAGCCGCTTGCACCGATGGGGTGACCCAATGCGACGCTGCCGCCGTTTACGTTGACAATGCCGGGATCAAGGTCAAGTTCGCGTAATATTGCCACTGTGGAACCGCTGAATGCTTCGTTGATTTCGTAAAGATCAACATCGTTTTTATCAATGCCTTCTTTTTTCAGGCATTTTGGAATTGCCCATATGGGAGCCACCAGAACATATTTCATGTCCAGACCAAAAGATGCCTGGGCGCATATTGTCGCAATTATTTCGCATCCAAGCTCCTTTGCCCTGTCTTTTGACATCACGACAACTGCTGCCGCTCCATCGCTTATGATTGATGCGTTTCCGGCTGTGCCGACGCCGTCTTTTTTAAAAGCGCCTCTCATCTTTGACAGCAATTCATAACTGGTTTCTCTGGGGCATTCATCCTGGCTGAATATGACAGGAGCACCCTTTCGCTGTGGAATCTCTACATAAACGATTTCGTCTTTAAACCTTCCGGAATTTATGGCGGCAATCGCTCTTTGGTATGATGCGACAGCGTATCTATCCTGGTCTTCACGGCTGACATTATATTTTTCCGAACAAAGTTCATTTGAAATGCCCATATGAAAATCGTTCACAATATCCCACAGACCATCATGAACCATATGATCCTGTAGAATGCCGGGGCCCATGCGATACCCGGACCGGGCTTTTTCAAGATAATACGGAGCCATGGTCATGTTTTCCATGCCTCCCGCGACCACAACATCCGCATCGCCTGCCTGAATTGCCTGGGCTGCAAGCATTACAGATTTTAAGGCCGAACCGCAGACCTTGTTGACTGTAAAACATTCCACTTCCCACGGCATGCCCGCCTGAACCGCGGCCTGTCTGGCAGGATTCTGTCCGTAGCCGCATGGAAGCACCTGTCCCATGATAACCTCATTAACTTCATCTTTATTAATTCCTGCTCTCTTGACAG
>JABMRH010000293.1 GCA_013202725.1 Desulfobacteraceae bacterium | reverse complement strand
TGCCTGTTAGGTGTTAGGTGTTAGGTGTTAAGTGGCCCTTTAATCCCTAATCCTTAATCCCTGTTTTACGAATTCATCAAAAGGTATTGTTACCAAATCTTTTTATATGCAGGAGGCTTGTTAATGGCTGGATTAGCTGTAAATGTTGATCATATTGCAACATTAAGGGAGGCCAGGAAGATCCATTATCCAGAGCCTGTAGCAGCAGCAGTGCTTGCTGAATTGGCGGGAGCAGATGGTATTGTGGTTCACCTTCGGGAGGATAGACGCCACATTCAGGATCGGGATGTCAGAATTTTGCGACAGGTTGTGCAGACAAAGCTTATCCTGGAAATGGCTTCGAGCTCTGAAATGGTTGGGATTGCTCTTGATATAAAACCTGATCTTGTGACACTGGTGCCTGAAAAAAGGGAGGAGCTGACAACCGAAGGGGGGCTTGATTTGATTGTTCACAAAAGTGTTGTTTCTGAAACGGTTGCCTTACTTCAAAACAGCGGCATTCCTGTCAGTATCTTTATTGATCCGGATCCTGACCAGATAAAGTTGGCTTACCAGATAAATGCCGATATGGTTGAAATTCATACAGGATCATTTTGTGACGCGACAACAGCCGCCAAAAAAGAAAAGGCCTTTTCTAAAATAGTTGATGCAGTAAAGCTGTCTAATAGACTTAAACTCGGCGTTAATGCCGGTCATGGAATTTGCTATAAAACCATAAAAGCTTTTAAGGGTCTTAAAGAAATTGACGAGTTCAGCATCGGTCACAGTATTGTTTCAAGGGCGGTTCTTGTAGGAATGGAACAAGCGGTCAGGGAAATGGCTATGTTGATAAAGGAATTATAGGCAGGTTGACTATGTATCTTGTAACAGCCAGTGAAATGCAGAAAATGGATCGGCTTACCATTGAATCGTTCGGTATTCCCGGCAGGGTTTTAATGGAGAATGCCGGCCGGGGCGCAACACAAATTCTTTTTGAAAAGTTCGGTGGACTTAAAAATAAAAAGGTCGGTATTGTGGCGGGGCGCGGCAACAACGGTGGAGACGGTTTTGTTATAGCCCGTTATCTTGTCCAAAAGGGCATTAAAGCGACCGTATATCTTCTGTCAAAAAGAGATGCGATTAAAGGTGATGCTGCCGCAAACCTGAAGCTGTTAGACCCTTTAAGTATACCTGTTATCGAAATTCCTGACAGGAAGGTTTTATCAACGCATAGAACTTCTATGGTTCACCAGGAGATATGGGTTGACGCCATACTCGGGACTGGGCTGAAATCAGAAGTAAAGGGATATTTCAGAGAAATCATCGAGTTTATCAACAGCTTAAACAAACCGGTTTTTGCGGTTGACATACCATCGGGCCTGGATTCAGACACGGGTCAGCCGTGTGGAGTTTGTGTTTGCGCAAATACTACTGCGACCTTTGCATTTGCAAAGATAGGGCAGATTCTCTTTCCCGGCGCAAATTATACAGGGGATCTCGAAATAGTGGAGATCGGAATACCGCCCCATATTGCTGAAGAAGTCGGGCCCAGGCAATATCTATTAACTTCCAGTTTGATCAGCGATTATTTAAAACTAACCCCAAGACCCTCTGATGCACATAAGGGCAACACAGGTCATCTGCTCTTGATATCGGGATCGCCGGGGAAAACCGGCGCTGCGGCAATGGCCGCCATGTCTGCCATGCGAACAGGAGCAGGGCTTGTTACCCTGGGAATCCCAAGTAGTTTAAATCCTGTTTTGGAATCCCAGTGTATTGAAGCAATGACCTTTCCTCTTCCTGAAACCGGTGAGGGCATGCTGGGTGAATCATCATTTAATGCCATTATGGAGCTGCTTTCAGGCAAAAGGTGCCTTGCAATAGGGCCGGGCCTTGGAAGCGCTGTTGAGACAAAGAGTCTTATCCGTCGGGTCATTCAGGAAAGCACGGCGCCGATTGTTATTGATGCCGATGGGATAAACAGCCTGGCAGGTCACGCGAAGATTTTACAAAACTTGAAAGTTCCGGTTATATTGACTCCCCATCCCGGAGAGATGGCAAGACTTATTGATTCAAGCGCCGAAAATATACAGAAAGATCGTGTGGGTTGCGCAAGGGATTTTGCGGAAAGATTCAATGTCCATGTGGTTCTTAAAGGGGCGAGGACAATAATAGCCCATCCGGATGGCGGAGTTTTTATTAATCCTACCGGCAATCCAGGTATGGCATCCGGAGGAATGGGCGATGTGCTGACAGGAATGATAGCAGGTCTTGTGACTCAGGGTTATTCTCCTGAAACGGCCGCACATGCCGGCGTATTCCTGCATGGAACAGCCGCTGATGCCGTAGCGGATAAGACCGGCCCTTTTGGTTTTCTGGCAACCGATGTTATAATGGCCATACCTGAGCAGATCGGCAGACTGATGAAGTCTGAGCTTTGAGAAATGTCACATTTTGCCGGGATTCAAGTAATAACTCGCTGTCTTGAAGAAACTCAGTTGCTGGGACGAAAGATAGGCACATCGATTTCAGCCGGAACAGTTATATGCTTAACCGGTGATCTTGGAAGCGGGAAGACTTCATTTGTCCAGGGCTTGGCTGTGGGTCTTGGAGTTCCGGACGATTACTATATAACCAGTCCTACATATGTTTTGATAAATGAATATCCCGGCCGATATCCTCTGTTCCATGTCGATCTCTATCGAATAGAAGACCCTGTTGATTTCGAAGATATCGGGCTGTATGAAATACTTCATGGCAGGGGCGTAGTAGCTGTTGAATGGGCTGACAAACTAAGTAAAGATTTTTTATCTGAATATTTGGCCGAATATTTGGCCGAATATTTGACTATACATTTTGAGATATTAAATGACGAGTCACGAAAGCTTACTATATCCTCAAATGTTCCGGAAGTGAGCGCTCTTATGGAAAGGATTGCGAAAGAATGGGCATAATAGTACAGAAATTCGGCGGCACTTCAGTGGCCGATCTCGATCGGATCCGTAATGTAGCAAAGCGGGTCGCAAAAACCTTTGACCAGGGCAATGACGTAGTCGTTGTACTTTCAGCCATGGCCGGTGTTACGGACGGCCTGATTGATATGGCAAATCAGGTTGCTGCTTCGCCCGATAAGCGCGAGCTGGATGTTTTGCTCGCCACAGGTGAGCAGACAACAGCGGCTCTTCTGGCGATGACCTTACAATCAATGGGCTATCCGGCTAAATCCATACTCGGGTATCAGGCGGAAATTATTACCAACCGCAATTATGGCGGCGCCCGTATCATTGAAATAGGAGCCGATCGTATAAAGAAGCTTATTGAAAAACGCAATATAGTAGTGATGGCAGGATTTCAGGGATGTGACCAGGAAGGGAACATAACGACTCTTGGACGTGGCGGCTCAGACACATCTGCTGTGGCGATAACTTCGGCGCTTAATGCGGACAAATGTGAAATATTTACAGATGTGGACGGCATATATACTGCGGACCCCAATATCTGCGAGAAGGCAAGAAAACTCAGCGCAATCTCTTATGATGAAATGCTTGAAATGTCGAGCCTTGGCGCCAAGGTGTTGCAGATTCGATCTGTTGAATTTGCCAAAAAATATAATGTTCCTGTGCATGTAAGATCATCATTCAGCGAGGAGGAAGGCACAATGGTTGTTAATGAAGATTCTAATATGGAACGTCTGGTTGTATCAGCTATAACTCACAATAAAGATGCCGCCCGTATAACCCTGAAAAAGGTTCCGGATCAACCCGGGGTGGCTGCAAAGATTTTTTCATCCATTGCTGACGCGAAAATACTGGTGGATATGATTATCCAGAACACCCGCGCCCAAGGGCTGACCGACCTTACATTTACTGTTTCAAAAAAGGATTTTGAGAAGGCGCTTGAGATAGAAAGAAAGGTGGCAGAAGATATCGGCGCAGAAAAGGTGTTTGGAGACGAAAATATCGCAAAGGTATCTGTTACCGGAGTTGGGATGAGGAGCCATTCAGGAGTAGCGTCAAAGATGTTTTCAACTCTGGCCGGTGAAAATATTAATATCCTTATGATAAGCACATCAGAGATCAGGATCTCCTGTATAATAGAAAAAAAGTATGCTGAGCTGGCGGTGCGTGTTCTTCACAGCGCATTCGGGCTGGATAAAGATTCCTGAACCCTCACTTCGTGGTAAAAAAGTAGGGCTGGAGAATAAAAAATGGTAACATTTAAGTCTCTTTGTTCGGGTAAGGATAGGATCGCCGTAGTAGGCCTGGGATATGTAGGACTTCCTTTGGCCGTCAGCATGTCGAAACATTTTGAAGTGATCGGCTATGATCTTAAATCTGATAGAATTAAGGAGCTTGAGTCCGGCCTTGACCGGACAATGGAAGTTTCAAAGGATGCCCTGCGTGATGCAAAGATACAGTTTACAAGCAAAGCTGAAAATCTTTCTTTGTGCAGGCTTATTGTCGTTGCCGTGCCCACGCCGATCGACGAGCATCGTATTCCGGATTTAAAGCCGCTTTGCGGGGCTTCGACGACTGTCGGCAGATACATGCGGAAAGGGTCATGCATAGTGTTTGAATCTACAGTATATCCAGGGGCCACAGAAGAGGTTTGCCTTCCTATTCTAAAGAGTGAGTCGGGGTTGAAATATGGCACGGATTTTACGGTCGGTTATTCGCCTGAACGTATAAATCCCGGGGATAAGGAACATTCTCTTGAAAACATAGTAAAGATCGTTTCAGGATCTGATCAGAATACTGCCGGGTTTTTATCCGATGTTTACGGAAGGGTGATAACGGCCGGGATACACCGGGTTTCATCGATCAAGGTGGCCGAAGCGGCAAAGGTTATTGAGAATACACAAAGGGATATAAATATAGCTCTTGTTAATGAGCTTGCGATGATTTTCCACAAAATGGGTATAGATACTGAGGAGGTTCTTGAGGCTGCCGGAACCAAATGGAACTTTCTTTCATTTAAGCCCGGCCTTGTTGGAGGACACTGCATAGGGGTTGATCCGTACTATTTGACCTTTAAGGCTGAGTCGCTCGGATATCATCCTGAAATGATACTGGCAGGGCGGAGGATAAACGACTGCATGGGCAAATATGTGGCGGAGCAGACCGTAAAGCTGCTTGTGCTGGCCGGGAAACGGGTTAAGGACATAAAGGTTGCCGTTTTAGGGGTTACTTTCAAGGAGGATATGCCGGATATCAGAAACAGCAAGGTGGTTGATATAGTGCATGAGCTTAAAACTTACGGGATTAAAGTTTTGGTGCACGATCCTCTTGCAGATGCCAAAGAGGTTAAACAACATTACGGGTTTGAGTTGCAAAACATGGAGGCTCTTGCAGGGGTTGATGCGCTTATAGTAACGGTTGGGCACAGATTTTATAAGGAGCTTGGTCTTTCAAAAATTGCCGGTTTATGCCAAAACAAAGCGCCTATTGTTATAGATGTTAAAGGGGCCTTTAGTCAGAATGAGGCAAAGAAAATGAATATAACATACTGGAGGCTTTAGCCTGAAAAAGGAACAGAAAATCTTCAAAAAAGTCTCGACTTTATAAATTCGCGGTTTAAGCGGGCAATATTGGTTATTGAAATTTCCTTTGGGCATTCTGCTTCACATTCTCTGTGGTTTGCGCAGTTTCCAAAACATAGCCTGTCCATTTCATTAACCATATCCATAACACGAAGCATTGCCTCGGGCTTTCCCTGGGGCAGCAAAGCAAGATGAGAAATCTTTGCTCCGACAAAGAGCATTGCGGATGCATTTGGGCATGAAGCAACACACGCGCCGCATCCTATGCATGTGGCTGCATCCATCGCTGTTTCTGCTGTTTCCTGGGGGATTGGGATGGCGTTTGCATCCGGCGCTCCGCCCGCGTTTACAGAAATATAGCCGCCTGCCTGAATGATTTTATCCAGAGGGCTGCGATCCACAACCAGGTCTTTGATTATTTTAAATGCCCTTGACCGCCACGGCTCAATTACAAGGGTATCGCCGTCTGCAAAATGCCTCATGTGGAGCTGGCAAAGTGTTGTGCCTTTTTCCGGTCCATGGGCGCGGCCGTTTATCATAGCTCCGCACATTCCGCATATTCCTTCCCTGCAATCATGGTCAAATGCAACAGGGTCTTTCCCTTCAAGGGTAAGCCGTTCGTTTATGACGTCTATCATCTCAAGAAACGACATGTCGGTTGATATGTCATCGGCATAATATGTTTCAAGGCCGTTATTATCCGGCCCCTTTTGCCGCCAGATCTTTAATGTTAAATTTATGTTTTTTTTATCTGTTGTTGAGGTCACTTGTAACTCCTTTGACTTAATTCTACATTCTCAAAGTCAAAAGGTTCCTTGTGAAATACCGGCTCGTTATCATCGCCTGCGAACTCCCATGCGGCAACATGGCAGAAGTCTTTATCATTGCGTTTTGCCTCGTTTTCCTCTGTTTGGTATGTTTCATTGAAGTGGCACCCGCATGATTCTTTACGCGCCAGCGCATCGATTACCATTATTTCTCCGAATTCAAGAAAATCTGCGACACGGCCGGCTCGTTCCAAACTCTGGTTGAAGTCTTTGCCTGATCCCGGGACAATAACATTTTCCCAGAATTCCTCTCTTAGCTTTTGGATTAGCTTTTGTGCCTTCAACAGCCCCTCGTTGTTTCTTGACATGCCGCAGTATTCCCATAAAATTGATCCCAGCTCTCTGTGGAAATCATCAACAGTACGCTTTCCATTTATTGACAGAAGCCTGTTTATGCGTGATTCAGCTTTTTTTACAGCATCTTTAAATTCAGGGTAGTCGGCTGTTACTTTCTGCATGCTGGTTTCTGCAAGATATCCGCCTATTGTGTAAGGCAATATGAAATATCCATCTGCAAGCCCCTGCATCATGGCGCTTGCTCCAAGGCGGTTTGCTCCATGATCCGAAAAGTTGGCTTCGCCGATTACAAAAAGACCGGGAACAGCAGACATCAGATTGTAATCAACCCACACCCCGCCCATTGTATAATGAACAGCGGGATAGATCATCATGGGATTTTCATAGGGATTATCGCCTGTAATTTTTTCGTACATCTGAAAAAGATTACCGTATTTTTTTATAATAACATCCTTGCCGTCCCTTTTAATCGCATCATCAAAGTCAAGGTATACGGCAACCCCGGTTTCACCAACCCCCTTGCCCATGTCACATTGCATTTTGGCGTTGCGTGAAGCCACATCTCGTGGAACAAGGTTTCCGAAAGCAGGATACCTGTTTTCAAGATAATAATCCCTTTCCGATTCCGGGATTTGATCCGGAGACCGTTTGTCTCCTGGATTTTTGGGGACCCATACGCGGCCGTCGTTTCTCAGGCTTTCACTCATAAGTGTAAGTTTGGATTGATAGGCGCCGTGCACAGGTATGCATGTGGGATGAATTTGCGTAAAACAGGGGTTTGCAAAAAGGGCTCCTTTTTTATAGGCTTTAAAAATTGCCGTGACATTAGATGTCATGGCATTTGTTGAAAGAAAAAAAACATTGCCGTAGCCGCCTGTAGCCAGAACAACGGCATCCGCGGCATGAGTTTCAATTTTGCCGGTGATCAGATTTCTTGCAATAACCCCTTTAGCCTTTCCGTTTACCAATACAATATCAAGTATTTCCCGGCGGGGAAACATTTTGATTTTGCCTTCTGCAACCTGGCGCATTAATGCGCTGTACGCTCCGAGGAGAAGCTGCTGGCCTGTCTGGCTGCGCGAGTAGAAGGTTCTGGATACCTGCGCGCCGCCAAAAGAGCGATTTGCAAGCAGGCCTCCATAGTCGCGCGCGAAAGGCACTCCTTGAGCAACGCAATGATCAATAATATTATTGCTTATCTGGGCAAGGCGGTAAACATTGGCTTCTCTTGATCTGAAGTCGCCCCCCTTTATAGTGTCATAAAACAGGCGCCATATACTATCGCCGTCATTTGAATAATTCTTGGCAGCGTTAATTCCACCCTGAGCTGATATGCTATGGGCGCGGCGAGGGCTATCCTGCAAGCAGAAACTTTTTATGTTATAGCCAAGTTCGGCAAGTGTGGCAGATGCGGAAGCTCCGGCAAGGCCGGTCCCAACTATAATTATTTCAAACTTTTTTTTATTTGCAGGATTAACAAGCTTCAGCTCAAAGCGGTGTTTATCCCATTTCTCTGTTAGCATACCTCCGGGAATTTTTGCGTCAAGTTGCATATTTTTTGATCCTCAAATAAGCGAAACATAGACAGGGAGAAAACCAAAGCCCACACCGAAAATCAGACTGATTACAATACCTGCTATTCTTATAAGGGGCGTGTATTTAGGATGATCGGCTCCTATGGTTTGGAATAGACTCCAAAAAGCGTGGCTGATATGGATCGCTAAAACAATCATTGCGGCAATGTATATGACAATATATAAAGGGTTTGCAAAGGCTTTGGCCACAATTTGGAAAATAGTAGTGCCTGTTTTATCCGCAAAATGAAAGTTAATAAGGTGAAAAATGATAAATGCAAGAATAATAAAACCGCTGTACGGCATGGTTGCCGAACCTAAGCTGCGGCCGCCTGCGCTTTTATAAACCTTATACCTGATCGGTCTGGCGAGAATGTTTTGATAAAACAGAATAGATCCGGTTAAAACATGTGTAATAACCAAAAATAAAAGTCCAAGTTCTACTATGGTTATAACCGGGCCAAATGTATGCAGACGTTCGACATAAGAGTTGAAGGCATTTTCGCCGCCGTAAAGAGTAAGGTTTCCGGCAAGATGTGCCATAAGAAAGCAGATAAAGCTCAGTCCTGTTACAGCCATTATCAGCTTTTTTCCGATGGAAGTTTTAAATGTATTTGTAAACCAGCTCATATTTTTCTTTGCATTGCACAATGATTTTGGTTTGAACCCGTTGTTTTTCTAAGTAGTTCTGCCTGATCTGTCAATATAATTCTTGAGCCGCCACAAACAACAAACCATCCAAATTCCTTGACACTATAGCCTGATTTATATTATTTTTGTAATATTAAGATTCGCAAAAAGTGGTTTTTTGACTTTTTACGAGACCATCAAGATTACTATAAGTTATATTAAATTAATTAACGGGAGCTGTTTTTATGATTCAGACTGATTTGATCCACATGGTATATAATGCTTGTCTTATGGTGCAGTTTGTGTTGCTTATCCTGCTTTTTTTTTCCATTACATCATGGGCCATTATAATAATTAAATATCGATATATCAAAAGGGCATTTAAAGAGTCGGCATATTTCACAGATTTTTTCTGGAAAAGCCGTAATCTTTCCGATGCTTTTGTAAAGGCCAAACATCTTCATGGAAGTCCTGTTGCAAGAATCTTCCGTGTAGGATATTCTGAGCTTAAAAAACTAAGCCAGTCAGGTGTTTCAGTAACATCTCAATCTCAACAATCATCTGGGGCTGAAATTCCATCATTGAACGCCAAATTCGCAGGCATAGATAATCTCAAGAGAGCTTTGCGACGGGCAATTAATACAGAAACAACCCGAATGACCCATCTTGTTCCTTTCCTTGCCACAACCGGAAACACAACTCCCTTTATCGGTTTGTTCGGCACAGTGTGGGGCATCATGAATTCTTTTCATGGTATCGGGCTTAAAGGTTCGGCCAGTCTGGCTGTTGTAGCTCCTGGAATTTCCGAAGCGCTTATTGCAACAGCAGCAGGTTTGGCTGTGGCAATACCTGCGGTTATTGCTTTTAATTACTTTATGCAGAAAATAAGAATTATTGAAACCGAACTGCAAAGTTTTTCCGCAGATTTTCTTAATATTATTGAGCGAGACATATTAAGCGAAAAGGAGGGCGGTAAATGACATCCGGTGGCAACAATAACCAGCTTATGTCAGATATAAATGTGACGCCGTTTGTTGATGTTATGCTCGTGTTGCTGATCATTTTTATGGTAACCGCACCGATGATGATGCAGGGAGTAAATGTTTCTTTACCGCAAACAACATCGGAGCCCCTTCCTTCTAAAGAAGATCATATTGTTATTACTGTCGACAGCAATAATAGGATATATATTAATGATTATCATGTGACGCTTGATTTTCTTAAAGAGAAACTAATAAAAATCTTTGAAGGCCGTGGCGACCGTGAGGTTTACCTTCGCGCTGACAAAGGAATCCCTTATGGGATAGTAGTTCGTGTTATGTCGGAGATAAAAAAGGCCGGGATTGAGAAGTTAGGCATGGTAACAGAGCCGATTGTCGATGTGAACAAAAAGAAAAAAGCTAATGGCAAATGAGCCAATTTCAAAACGTCCCATTTTGTCCAATCTCTGCGTCAGGCTCAAATTTTAATTCTCGAAATACTCAATG
>JABMRH010000039.1 GCA_013202725.1 Desulfobacteraceae bacterium | reverse complement strand
GTGTCACTACGTGTCCCGTTTTCGCGGGAATGACAGGAAGAGGGCATTTTTCAAAGGTCGCACCTTCTTGTATTTGGTTAAAGCCACACAAAAAAATAAAACATGAAGCTGACGGCAAAAACCCAACTGCCAACAGAATTTTATATCTAATATTAATCTAATATGTCAAGATGAAACCTGTTAATAAAACCTGTTTGTCAATCATGGTAAACGCATTCGGGATTTGGGCATGGCAAACGCATTTGTAAATCATTGGTTTAACCTAAATTGAGACCAGCTCATAAGTGCGGCTTCCAAGCCCTGTCTTTTCAGCATAATCGAGCTGGATCTCCCAGTTTACTTTTGGATATATTCCTCTGAACTTATCCTGTCCCGGTTTTGTATTTGTTTTAAGACAGGATCCTTCAAGCGCCTGTTCTTTGTTTATAAGGTCAACAGAGGCCTGGTCAATGGCAACAGGGTCTTTTGATGCAACTATTCCAATATCCCTGACTATTGGAGCATCGTTGTGGGCTATGCAATCACAGGCAGGGGACACATCTGTAATGAAATTCAAAAACAATGCTCTGCCTTTCTTGTTTTTTAAAACACCTATTGTATATTCAACCATGTTTTCCATAAAAACAGGTATATCCTGATTCCACTGGATCTGTATTGCGTTGTTTGGACAGATAATGATGCATTCTCCGCATCCTATACATTTTTTTGGGTCAATAACCGCCTTTTCTTTGATTAGAGAAATAGCATGTTGCGAGCAGTGAGCTGTGCAGTCGCCGCAGCCGGCGCATTTTTTTCTCTTCACTTTTGGCGCTACTGTTGAATGCTGGGCGAGCTTTCCTCTTCGTGAGGCGCATCCCATGCCGAGGTTTTTTATGGTTCCTCCAAAACCGGAAAGCTCATGACATTTGAAATGGGCTGCCGATAACAGAGAATCCGCATGGATAATTTCAGATCCGATATAAACCTTATTAAAATTCTTCTGATTTATGTTGATACAGGTTTCGCTTTGTCCCCTTAAGCCATCTGCAATAACAATAGGAGCATCGACCACGGAATAGGCAAAGCCGTTGGAAATAGCTGTTATATGATGACTGGGAGCATCACTTCGCGTGCCGGCGTAAAGTGTGTTGCAATCTGTCAGAAACGGTATGCTGCCGATCTCTTTTAAGGTTTCCACTATCTTCCGAATATATACAGGACGGATAAAGGCTGTATTGCCCGACTCTCCAAAATGGAGCTTGACTGCGACAAGGTTTCTTTCTTTGATAATTTTTGAAATACCGGCTGTTTTAAGGAGCCTTGCGATCTTTTGGAGCAGATTTTCCTTATAATCGGTTCTTAGATCGATAAAATAGACTTTGCTTTTCATAATATCCACCGTATAATGTTTTTAAAAAAGTGTTAAGTGTCAGGTGTTAGGTGTTAAGAGGACGAATTAGACTTTTTAAGATGCCATCGAAATTACTCCAGTGGTTCATCTTAAGTCAAGCTGTTTGAACAGAGTACATTGAGACATGCAAATGAACTTAGATGAAAAATTGGATCTTTTGGACAGGATTTATAAAGTTTATGATGAGTTTGCCCGCAACCTGGATGTGGCGTGCAAAAGATACTGCGATAGCTGTTGCACCCGGAATGTCACATTAACGACCCTTGAGGGATACAAAATTGTTGAGTGTTTAATATCAGACGGGAAAGCGGATTTGTTTAATAGTATTCGGAAAGATTTGCATAAAAAGCGATTTCAGCCGACCATAACCACAAACAGGCTTGCTGAATTATCTATTGCAGGAGAGGATATCCCTGATGAAAGGAGCCGTTATTTTCAGGAAGAGTGTCCGATTTTAACAGATAGACAATGCCCGGTTTATAAGGTCAGGCCGTTCGGATGCAGATGTTTTGTTTCAAAACATAGTTGCGGGGAAAAAGGTTATGCAGAGGTTGATGAGTTTATTCTTACTGTAAACAATATATTTTTACAGTATATTGAACATATTGATTCACAAGGTTGCTTTGGAAATCTGATTGATGTGTTGCTTTATTTTGAATCAAGTGAAGCCTGCCGGAACTACAGGGAAGGTTTATTGAATTGCGCGAAAAATAACCTGATGTCAAACCGATCCATACCAGCCTTGATGATACCACCTGAACACCGGCTTAAAATTCAACCGATCCTGAAGGCGCTCCTAAGCTTATAAATTAAGCAACCTTGCTGCGTTTTTCCAGCAAAGGGAATCAATTTCACCCTTTGTAAGCCCGGCTTGCTCAAACTCCTTGAAATATCTTGCCGGTGTTAAAAGCGGAAAGTCGCTTCCAAAGATAATCCTACTTTGCCCCAGGACATTAATCGCAATCCTGTATATCTTTGCATCATAAAGGAAAGGGGATGCTGCTGTGTCAAAATATAGGTTATTAAAGCTCTCTTTTACTTCTTTTTTAAGAAGACTGAAAAAGAATATCCCACCGCCCCAGTGGGCTAAAACAATTTTGTTTTCCGGAAACTTTGTTATAAGCCTGTAAATCTGTTTAAAAGTGTTTGGAGTTTTTCCTGGATATTGATGGCCTATCGGCTCATTGGTGTGGATTAACACAGGACGCCTTTTGTTGAGGCATACTTCCATTACAGGCTCCAGCCTTTTTATGGATTCTTCATCAATGCCGGATTCATAAAAGGCAAGCTCTCCGACGCCTGAAAGCCCGTTTTCAAGGCACCGCACAACTTCCGGCACGGCTTCCATGCTGAATATATCAATACAGCAGAAACCTGTAAGACG
>JABMRH010000292.1 GCA_013202725.1 Desulfobacteraceae bacterium | reverse complement strand
TCTCTCCATCCGGCTTTCCTGAACTTTTCAAAACCATTTATTGCGCAGTCAAAGAAACCGTTAATGGCCGGGAAAAAGTGGAAACCGGTAAAGACAGTTAGAGAGCTTTGCAAAATGCTCAATTTTATTCAAGTTCAAGGAAGACGAAAATTTTAACCGCAGGAATACATTGAGTATTTTGAGGATTAAAATTTGAGCCTAACGCCAAAATTGGACAAAATAGGGCGTTTTGCAAAGGTCTCAAAAGGATATTTAACATGAGCTCTTCAATTGATGAACAAATTCTAAGAGCGTCCAAGGAAATAGTTGTCAAATTCATAGAAGCTGGAAGAATCTCTCCAACCGGCTTTTCTGAACTTTTCAAAACCATTTATTGCGCGATCAAAGAAACCGTTAATGGCCGGGAAAAAGTGGAAACCGGTAAAGATAAGTAGAGACCTGCCATTACCATGTCAAGCCTGATTCCCGTTCAATTTTCCTTTGCAAAGCGATTTTAAATGCCGGCTCAATGCCATATAAAATCACCCTTTTCTTTGCTCTGGTAATGCCGGTATATATTATCTCCCTGGTCAACAACCTGTGGCTTTCATTATCCGGCAGCACAAGCAGCACATCATCAAATTCCGTCCCCTGACTTTTGTGCACTGTCACGGCAAAGCCTGGTTCCCATTTCGGCAAAAAGTCTATGTCAAAAAAGATATAGGAGCCGAATCGTTTAAAAAACACTCTGTAATTCCCATCAACATTTTTAATTATAACGCCGACATCTCCGTTAAAAAGTTTTTTTGAATAATCGTTTTGAGTGATCATGATAACAGCGCCGCTAAAAATATCATTACGCATTCTTGTCAGAGGCTCCAGCTCAAAACTCAGATATTGAGCTATTATGCCGTTGATCCAGGAGCAACCATAAACCCCTTTGCGCAGGAGAGTTAAAATCCTTGCCTTTTCAATCCCGCTGAAAATCTGATTGAGAATATTCTGCTCATCATCTGAAGATGCAAGACTATCAGCATCGAGTTTAACAGCTTCAAGTATCAATTCTTTATATGATTTATTATCTTTATTTATTCTGCCGAGATAATGATGCTCAACCCACAGCCTGAGCTGTTTCTTCCATTTGTTTATATTGTCGTCCGGCAAAACAAACGCCCAGCTATCCTCTTTAAGTAACAAGGCGGAATTAAGAGAAACCGGCGCATATTCAGGACATTTGCCCTGGTTGATCTGTTTTGCCAAATGCAGAAGATTGGCGCCTGATCGATAAACCTTTTTTAAAACTATTAATCGGTCTTTGAATATATTATCTTTTGTCTCGTCAGGAATCATTTCCGCAAAAACCGCTCCGGCCTCAACCGAAGGAAGCTGGTCTTTATCTCCTAATAAAACAAGCCTTGTTTTTGCGGGATCTATTGCGCGCAAAAATCTTTCCATCATGACGACATCCACCATCGAAACTTCATCGATAATGACAACCGATGCTGGCAGAGGATTTGTATCCCTGTAATGGAAGTCATGAGAGCGGGTTTTATATTGCAGAATTCTATGCAGCGTGCTTCCCGACAGGTTTAACAGCTCAATATCTTCGGGACATGGGGTTTTGATGGAATTAATCTGGCTATGAACGGCTTCGGTCATTCTTTGCGCTGCCCTGCCGGTCGGAGCAGCCAATATGATTTGTTTTGGTTCAATTCCCGCGCGCACAAAACAGCGAAGAATATTCACCATAACAGAGGTTTTGCCGGTTCCAGGCCCACCCGATATAATGGCAAACTGTGAGCCAAGCGCAAGCCTCAGAGCTTTAACCTGGTCTTGATCCTTTTCAACCAGTTCCCTTAAAATCTCCTTTTCCTTTTTACCGGATAATTTACAGGATTCTTTTGCTTGTAAAAAAACCTTGAGCCTATGCTTAAGCCTGGTTTCATGAAAAAAGAACTTCTGGAAATAAAGAAGCTTTTTCTCTTTGGACTCATATACAATAAGGGGCAGGTAGGTATCGATGTTTTTTGCAATGAGATTATTATATCTATTTTCTGCAAAACCGGATAAAAATTGAGCGGAAATCTGTTTTGCTTTTTTGCTTTCCATAAAGAGTTGCAGTTTATCAGACAGAGAGTTTTTGTCTATATTCAGGCAGAGACTGCCCTCCTGCAAAGCAGAAAACATGGCCGTCAAAACCGCAGAAAGAGGCAAATCGTTTTGATAACCGCCGAGTTCACAAAGATCTCTGATGGTCATGAAATCAAGCGCAGAAAGCTCACTATCGTCAAAAAATTTATACATCTTTTATAACTTCCTGTTCCAGCCTTTTTAAATCTCCTAATTGACCTGCAGGAATGTAAAAGATACCATTCCCCTTTCCGGTTCCCATGCCACGCAAATAAAAATAAAATATTCCGCCAAAATCTTTTACAGGATCAAACCTGTTGTTTAAACTTTGCTTTAGCCAGCGCAAAACTGCAATGGTGTATAACCTGTATTGGAGATCATAACCCACGCTATTCATGTTAATCGCCATGGAATCATGATCATAGCCGTTTTCAAGATAGTTGGATTTCCAGTCCGCTATATAAAATTTATTATTGTATCGGAAAACCATGTCCACCGAGCCTCTTATAAAGCCGTTTTCAGTCGCGCAATCAGGAATTGTTTCATACTTACAGGCAGACAGCGCAAAAGGATAGATAAACTCCACTTCATGAAGCCGATCCGCATTCCCGATCCTGCCAAGAATAAATTCATCATCGACAATGCTTATCGGAGTTGTAAGGGTATTTTTTATAACCCTGCAGATGTTATATGCCCAGCGCTCCTCTACGCGGTATATCTCCATCTGTTTCAAAATAATATCTCCTGTTTCAGGATCATCCAGTAAAGAGCGAACTTTATCCTGCGCTGCATCCATTTTTTCAACGGCATGCGTAAAATCAATATGCTCTAATATGTTATGAAACATAGACCCTGTTTCGGTTCCGCCGGGCATTTCATCAGGGATTATGTCAGCAGGCGCAATATCCATTTTTTGCAAACCAAAGCTTTCATCATCCTCTTTGGATTTTTCATCTGCAAGTTGAAACCCTGTTGTTTGCTCGCCTCCTTTATCCATGCGGGAAACTTTATCATGCAGACTTGTAAAAGACTCCAGCCTGATTTTTTTATGCCTGTAATTTCTTGTGTGAGGGAAAAGATGATTTGCCTCTTTTATCTGTATTTCAGGAAGATATACTTGATTGTCAGGCTGTGTTTTATCGTCTGCGAAATAATGATCATCAGGCATAAGCCATAAAATATTTTTATTTTCATCATTTTTGGGGAAAGCCTTTTCTATGGCAGGAGAAAGCAGGGTGCATACCGGCCCAACCCATTTATGTTTTTTAGGGTTCGGATAATATGGCAGATAAAGTTTATGCTGTGCCCGGGTGGAAGCAACATAATAAAGACGTTTGTCTTCGTCTGTTTTTTCAAGAAGATGTTTTTTCTTTCCACTTTGGCCATTTTGGCCATTTTGCCCATTTTGCATTGAAAGATCGATTATTTTAATTGCCTTGGGAAGGTTATTCTCTTCCACGATCTTGTGATATATATAACAATTATCAGAACCAGCAGATCTTTGAGTCAATCCGCCGGCAATGAAAACTATTGGAAATTGAAGCCCCTTGCTGACATGCATGGTCATTATCCGGACCTTTTCCTCCTCGGTTTCAATTTGATGAATATCAGCATCCTCATCAGCACGAACCGTATCTTTCCTGTAGCCATCAAGCAATGAAGTTATCTGCCTGAAATCCATATTTTTCAGATATGCTGTTTGTTCCAGATGCTCAAATATCTGCCGGTAATTTGTGTATTTCCTGTCCCAAGAAACTTTTTCAGCCTCGCGAAAAAGCAAACCTGAATCATTTATAAGTGACTGGAAAAGAATACTTAAGTTGCGTGATAAGGCATATTCATTCCATTTGAAAAGCATTTGTTTTAATGGATGCAAATGAGGCAACTTTTCATAAGCATTCAAATCAGCAGGTTTAAATCCAAAAAAAGGGGTTAAAAGCGCCCTTTTTACATCCGCGCTGTTAACGGGATTCAGGATTGCGTGAAAAATCATGCTTAAATAAAAGGCTTCATCAGATTGGAAAAGACCGGGTTTTTTATAATATGTATATGGGATTGCAAGGCTGGAAAGCTCTGATTCTATTAAAGGCACATCCGATTTAGCGCGAACAAGGATGCAAATATCGCCAAAACTCAGCCTCTTTTCTTCTTTTTCCTTTTGAACCAGTTTGATATTGGCAAAGGAAATTAGATGCTGGATTTCTTTGGCAATGAACTTTGCAAGTTGCAGCCTGGCAAGACTGTGAGACAATTCCTTGCTGAAGTCCACTATGTTCAGTGCGCCGCGCTTAGACTCGTCTGAGCTTAATAATGTCAGGTTCTCCTTTTCCCCCGGATAAGTCGCATCCTGATAACATATATCAAATTTGCCTGCCTGGTTTCCGGGCTTAAACCATTCCTTTCTGCCGAACAGGCTGTTAAATGCGTTGATTAGTTCAGGTTGTGAGCGCCAGTTGATATCCAAAGAATATAAATTGGCTTTCTGCTGTTTTGACAATTCTTCTATTTCGTTTTTCGCATCCAGATAGGCAAAAACATCTGCCCCGCGAAACGAATAAATAGCCTGCTTTGGATCCCCGACAAGAAACAGGCTGTTTCCGGGATTTACTTCAATGCCCTGCTTTTGACTTTCTAAGAATATTTTCCTGAAAATCTTCCATTGAACAGTATCCGTGTCCTGGAATTCATCAACAAATGCAACTTTATATTTATGCCTGAGCATTTTGAGCAAATGGTCTGAATCACCATTATACAAAGCCTGTTCAACAAGGTTAATCATATCATCAAAACTGATCCAGCCTTTTTCTGCCTTTGTCCGGCTTACCTCTTTTTGAAGCTGGTGGATTGTTTCAACCGCAAGTATCTGTTTTAAAATAGCCGAAGTTTCTTCTATTTTTTGCAATACGGAAACTATATCTTGCATGTTGGGACAAACTTCCGGGTTAGCACCAATTTTTAACCACTTATCCAAGACAAGGCATTGAATGCCTTGTCTTTCGCCGGATTTTGCGCCTTGAATTTGAGAAATAAGAGCCTGCAGACCGGCAATATCAATATTTTTGTCATCAATACTGCTCAGATAATTTTCAAGAGGAATTACTATTTTACCTAATAAAGATTTTTTTGTTGAAGCATTTATATTTAATTTTTCAAATTGCCCGGAAAAAGATTGCCGCGTGCCTGTCAGGGTTTTTAACTCTATAACCAGCCTCTTTATTTCATTTTGAATCTGCTTAAAACTTTTGCCCCTGATATCCGGCAAAAGCAGATCACCTGCATTTTTGCGAAATGTTTTCCCGGCTATTGCAAGCACTGTATCGGTAAACTTTCCCCCTTCCTTTTTTGAACTAAAACCAGAGCCCTCCAGAATTTCAGGCAAATTTTCCCCATATCTTTCAGGCCAGCCTTTTCGCATCTGCTCTTTGAGCTTTGTTTCAAAAACAGGTGTGTCATCGATTAGTTCGTTTTTAAAAAGGGCGCTGTTTTCAAAGGCAAAATCGCTTAAAACAGTCCGGCAAAAACCATGAATGGTAAAGATGGCTGCTTTATCAAAAGTATCTAATGAATCTCTTAATCTTTTAATAACACCGGGATCATCTGCGTCTTTTAATTCCTTTTCAATTTTTTCACGTATGCGGATCTTTAATTCACATGTAGCTTTTTCCGTAAAGGTAACCAGAAGAATATTTTCCAGGGCGATCTCGCTGTCTTCTTTTAAAAGCCGCACCACTAAATTCTCAATTATATAGGTCTTGCCTGTGCCAGCAGATGCTTCTATAAGGCCGTGCTTTTTAAGGTCAACCTGTTTGCAGTCATGAACGGTTTGTAAAGACATTGTATTACGCTAATTCCTTAAAATATATCTCACGCAAAGGCGCAAAAGCACAAAAGTTGTTTTTCTCGTTCCCACGCTCCTGCGTGGGAATGCATACCTGCTTTTTTGTGATGCCAAACTTGATGAACTCGTAAAAAGTCGAAAAGTACCATTCTTTGTCATTCCGTCGAACCCCGGATCGTGGTCCGGGGCAGGCGCCGGAATCCAGTTTTTTTAATTGGTTACATAG
>JABMRH010000291.1 GCA_013202725.1 Desulfobacteraceae bacterium | reverse complement strand
GACATTGTTTACCGCCACAGAAAACGGGTACGGAAAAAGAACATCAATTGATGAATATCCTGTTCAGAAACGCGGGGGCAAAGGTGTAATTACTATTAAAACAAGTGAGCGGAATGGGCTCGTAGTTGCAATGCTTCTTGTGGAAGAGGATGACGACCTTATGCTCATGACTAACAGCGGTAAGATTATACGCATGCCCATAAAAGGAATTTCGATCATCAGTCGCAACACCCAGGGTGTAAAACTTATAGATATTAATCCCGGAGAAAAGGTCATGGGGGCTGCCGGGCTTGCTGAAAAGGAAGAGGAAAAAGGTAATACAATTCAATGAATAATATAGATATAAATTCTACAAAAATCGGTGTCGTTGGAGGTGGAAGCTGGGGAACAACGCTGGCCGATCTTCTTGGCCGGAAAGGTTTTAATGTTGACCTGTGGGCATTTGAAGCCGAAGTAATTAAGCAGATTAAGGAGTTAAGAGAAAACAAGCTGTTTCTTCCAGGCATTTCACTCTCTTCAAACATATACCCGTCAAACGATTTATCTCGCGTTGTATCAGGAAAAGACCTGGTGCTTATTGTTGTGCCGTCTCACTTTATGAGAAAAACATCACATGAAATTGCCGGATATGTTTCAAAGGATACCATCATAGTTTCCGCCTCAAAAGGGATTGAGAACAAAACCTATTTAACCATGTCCGGCGTGCTTAAAGAAACACTTCCAAAAATTCCTGAGAAGCATATTGTAGCCCTTTCCGGCCCCAGTTTTGCCCGTGAGGTTGCTTCAAACGTTCCAACCTTGGTCGCTGTGGCATCAAAAGACAAAAAGACGGCCTCATTCGTGCAGCATATTTTTGCCACTCCTCTTTTTAGAGTATACACAAACAATGATATTATCGGAGTAGAACTCGGCGGTTCAGTCAAGAATGTAATTGCTATTGCTTCAGGAATGATCGATGGGCTCGGTTTTGGTCTGAATACCAGGGCAGCTTTGATTACCAGAGGTCTCACGGAAATCAGGCGTCTCGGCTTAAGGCTTGGGGCAAATCCACGCACATTCACCGGCCTGGCCGGCGTTGGAGACCTGATCCTGACCTGTACCGGAGAATTAAGCCGCAACTATACTGTCGGCAAACAGTTAGGCCAGGGGAAGAAGTTGCAGGATATCCTATCTGAAATGCGCATGGTTGCCGAAGGAATTAAAACAGCTAAATCTGTTTACAACCTGTCTCGCAAGATCAACGTTGAAATGCCTATCTCTCACGAGATTTACCATATACTTTATGACGATGCTTCTCCAAAAGAGGCGCTGCACAAGCTGATGACTCGTGATCTTAAGCATGAGATGGATGACTTATAGATGATTGATGATTGTCGATTGATGATTGTCGATTGAAAAAATAGACCCGCCTGCCTCGCCTGAGCAAGGCAACAAAAAGAGCATTGAGTATGGCTCGCGATGGCGGGCAGGGCGAAGCGATTCCATCAATCATAAATCATCAATCAACAATCCAAAGAGGTAGATGACAATCACTAACTCTCATAAAGGAACGGGACACAGGCAAAGGCTGCGAGACAAATTTCTTGCTTCAGGCCTGTCCGGGTTTCATGACTACGAGGTGATTGAACTCCTTCTCACCTTTGCCACTCCGCAAAAGGACTGCAAAGAAACCGCTAAAGCCGCTTTAAAAAAGTTTAAAACTCTCCAGAATGTACTTGAGGCATCCACTGCGGAGCTTTGCAGGATTGATGGCATAGGACCTAAAAATTTAATCGGGTTGAAACTGATAAAGGCTGTTGCCGACAGATATCTGAAAAAGAAATTAATAGAAAAAAAACCTCTCAACAACTCAAAAGAATTGTTTGAATATCTATATCACAGCATGAGTGAAAAGAGCAGGGAGAATTTTAAGGTAATTTTTTTAGATTCAAAAAATAATGTTATTGCAATCGAAACACTCTTTCAAGGCACCTTAACCGCCAGTTCTGTTTACCCAAGGGAGGTTGTCCAGGCAGCCCTGAATCAGCACGCCGCGGCACTTATCTTTGCCCATAACCATCCTTCCGGGGATCCGGAACCATCCGCAGAAGACATCTCCATAACTAAGCAACTTGTTTTTGCATGCAAAACAATGGGGATAACCGTTCACGAACATTTGGTAATAGGAAACAACAACTATTTCAGCTTTGCGGATCAAGGATATATTGCCGGAATGAATCGTGAGTTTGAGACAATAAATAAAAGATAATGGCAACTATTCAGCCACAGATTCACACAGATGAACGCAGATAGTTTTAAACACAAAGAAATCACCGATATTATTCTTGGAAGTTTTTATGAAGTCTATAATGAGCTTGGGGATGGGTTTCTGATAATCAATTACTTGAAAGCAACAAATATTGAAGTTGGCCTATTATTGAATTTTGGCAAAAGGCCAGAATTCAAAAGATTTATATGTGATAATAAAAGAAAAAATATCAGTGATGATCAGCGTAAATCTGTGGCTG
>JABMRH010000290.1 GCA_013202725.1 Desulfobacteraceae bacterium | reverse complement strand
TTTCTTTTTGTTTAAAACTATCTGCGTTCATGTGTGTGAATCTGTGGCTGAATAGTTACAAAACCTTTATTGACTCACAACTTTTTTTTCGATCTTTCCGATTATCCATTTTAATAATTTCTCATCATCCTCAAAGTTTACAATCCCATTTAGATCAGCAATCGAAATCTCGGCACGGGCCATGCTTTTATGGCCCCCTGCTAAACCAATAGCGCCAAAACTCTTTTTTGCCACATCTCCGGCATTCCTGCATACACCGTCATTTCTAAAAACTATTATCAGCTTTTCCCCGCAACTACCTGAAATAATGCTCCATTTGACGGAATTTACACGCATAAAAAAATCCGCAATAAGCACGCATAGATCCGGACTTACCACTGGGCCAAGATGCACATATACCCTGTCTTTACGCCTGCGCATGTTCTCAAGAGCGATTTTGAAATATTTAAGAAAATCGAAACGCATCTCTGTCTGCTCGATCTTTCGCGTAAGGTGAACATTGGCATAACGAAAAAGAAACTGAAATGCCCGGACATCCTCAAATGAAGTCTGCCTGACAAAGTTGTTTGTATCTGTCTTTATGGCAAAAAACAGTCCTGTAGCAAGTTTGGAGGAGGGTTTTATTTTGGCTGCCCTCAAATATTCGGTCAAAATACTGGCGGCAGCGCCGTATTGGGGACGGATGTCCATAAAAGAGGCCTGTGCGCCTGTTTCAGGATGATGGTCAATTATTACATCAGGATTTATTCCTGAAAAGGCATCATTGTGTTCCGGCTGGGAATCAACCATGACAAAACGGTTAAACCCGGCACTGTCAATCTTTGATATATGCGTTAGATTGACCCCCAAAAGCCGGATCATGGCCAGGTTATCCGGACGTTCGATTATATTGATATTTGAAATATCCACACTTGCCACTTTGCGCCACAGCAGTCTTTTAACGGCCATGGCGCTGGCGATCGAATCCGGATCAACATTAATTACGACAAGAACATGATCATCGCTGGAAAATTGATCATAGAAACGGCGCAATTTTTCTTGAGCAGAAAAACTCATATAAAAATGTTACAATGAATTACAGTAGATTTCAATAATTTTCGATAGATGACAAATTGCGAAAAACAATTTGATTATTCTCTACATCAGCTTTTAGACTTGTTCCTTTAGCAGACAGTTAAAGAAAACCTGCCGCCTTTAATTGAACAATTGCAATCAATTTTAAAGAACAAAGAATAGTAAATCAAACTATATTCGTTTGCCGCAAAAGGGGCAGAATTTGAAATTCTCATGCAGGGTTCTGCCGCAATTTGTACACCTTAAATCCTTTTTGCCCTGCCATAGATTATCTTCCATGCCGAAATCATGCATACTTTTTTCACAATTATCACACATGATAAAAGGCTCGCCCTTTTTTACCCTTAAAATCGGAATGAAAAATATGTTAAAGTACTGATCAACCCTTTTAAAATAGGCACGCGCCAGTCCGCATACAGGACACATCCTGGGGTTATCATCAAGTATCTTTGTTTTTGGGGAAACCCCTGCAATCAGAAACATTTATTATAACCCTTAGTTGTAACCGTTCATGGAACGTTGAAATTAGAAATTGGAAATTTGGCCTTCATGCTTTTGTGCTATTGATAAACGCATTCAATTTGGGGCCGAGTTTTTCAACTATTGCCTTGTATTCTGTTGCGCTTGACTCAGATAAAACTTTTCTTCTAATGAGTTTTCGCAACCATGATTTGGTTTCTTCAAGTGAACCTCTTGAATATAGATAGAACTTTTTCCTGTCAGCAGGAGTATACCGACCATACCCTTCTGCTATATTTGCGGCTATGCTGTCGGATGATCGTATGATCTGATAGCCCACAGTGTTCTGAACCTTTTTGTTCCACTTATCAAAGTCGTGCCAAACCATATCTGATAAATCTTCCGCCAGTTTGTAAACATCCAACTCGTAAACTCGTTTCATCTTTACCTAATTTCTACTTTCCAATTTCCAATTTCAAGCCGTGAACGGCTACCCTTATTTTTTATCATAACTGCGAAATCTTGAGGCCAGCCCTTTTAGAGCTGTTGCAATAATGTAGGTCAGCCCGGCAACAACTATAATTGTAGCCCCTGAAGGAAGGTCCTGCTTATATGAAATAACAAGTCCGGATGTTGTAAATACCGCTCCAAACAGCGAGGCGAGAATCATCATTTTTCCGAGGCTGGGCGCAAAATAACGCGCGGTTGCGGCAGGAAGTGTCAGAAGAGCTATCACAAGTATAATTCCCACCACCTGGATAAGCATTACGACTGTCACGGCAACAAGGCAAAGCAAAAGCAAATATGTGCTTTCCACGCTAACACCCTGCAGCCGGCTATACTCCTCATCAAAGCACACGGCCAGAAAACGTTTGTAAAAAACTATCACCAGCAAAATAATAACCAGATCAAGACAGGCCACAAACAACATGCTTTCTCTTTTCACCATCAGAATGTTGCCGAATAGATAACTCATAAGATCTACGTTATAGCCTGGTGTTTTATAGATAAATAATATTCCGACAGCCATGCCGACAGCCCATAAGGCTCCTATCAGTGTGTCTTCATGCTGGTGATAACGAAGACTCACAAATCCGATCAAAAGCGCAGCGATAATTGCCAGCACAAAGGCTCCGTGTATGGGATTAAAACCATAGTAATATGCCGCTCCCATCCCGCCAAGAACCGCATGAGATATTCCTCCACTGATGAAAACTATCCGTCTGGTCACAACATATGTTCCCATAATCCCGCATGCCACACTGGCCAGCAGGCCGACAATGACGGCATTTTGCATAAAAGCCTGGTTTTGAAGCACATGAATAAATTCAAACAT
>JABMRH010000289.1 GCA_013202725.1 Desulfobacteraceae bacterium | reverse complement strand
GAAAGCAACTCGGACCTGAACAATGTGACCAGATCATACGAGATTGTGCCCTCCATTTATCTTTTTAACCGTAAGCATATTATTGCCCTGACATCTGGCTATACAAACAACGATGCCGATGCGAGAAGATACACCTATACTGCTCCCTATTTTGGAGTTTCCTATTTTATGAGATTTCCGACCAAGACGGAAAATCGGAACGCCGCCTAATGCCATACACAACATTTGACAATAACTCGTTCTTGAGAAGGTAAAAAAATGAAAAAATTTTGTTTGTTATTTATTGTGATATTATTCGGATTGACCACTTTAACCGGATGCGGTCTGATTACCATTCCACTAAATATTGCAGCAGCAATGAGTCCGGAAATTTTGGGATCAACAGGGACCCCAGAAGTAAATTTTCGCAATGAAAAAATGTCTGACCAAGACAAAGTTTATTTATCACAAATTAAAACATTAGCCATATGGCCTGATAATGAAGGCGAGGTATATATGGCAAATAAATTGGAGAGTCTGGGAAGTTTTGATTCCGTGGTTTCACCATCACGAGTCAAGAAAACGCTTCGCGTGCTGGAGATTGACCATCAAATAATCAATCTAACAAATACAGAAATGCTCAAGGCCCTCAAGCAAGTCTGTATAGAAACCGGCACAGACGCCGTTGCAGCATGGCACAAAGCGAATATTATGATCTATTCGCTTAAAAAAGAGGGAATTGTCTATATTGCGCAAACAACCATTTACAAGAAAAAGAAATTAAGCGACACAGAGGTGCTTCAACTTGTTGGCGAAACAGCAGCGGACAAGATCATTGAGTTGGTATTTGGTCCTGCCGATCCCATCAACAATAAGGACAACAAAAAAATAACGAGGGTGCAAAACAATGGATGAAGATATTTGCGCGTAGCCCGCTGGATTGTGATGAATTATTTTCATAATCCAGCCGTTTTTTGTTTGCCCCCCCGACCGCCACCACCCGAGGTCCGACCTCTGAGCTATCATTGACATCATGGATGACAATGGTTTGTTTTGCTCAATACTCGAGCGAGTAAAGCAAGACTACACGTTCATGCTTGCCATCCGAGTGAATCACATCGCTGAAACCTTTATATAACAGGAAACCCAGAATAAAGATTCTGGGATTTTGGAAACACAGAAAGGAGAAAAAATGAAAAAGGAATTTCTGATAATTTCAACTACTTTTATTTTTTTAATGATATTTGTAGGTTGCTCAGCTATGAAGGCCAGCCAACAGCCGGGCAAAAAGAATTTGTCGGTGCTGGAAGCGGAGACTCCCAGAGATTTTGTTTTAGCGGAGCTGGGAAGCCCGGTGGCCAGCAGCGAAGATGCCACTGGCAGTTATGATATATTCTCCTTCGTTCAGGGTTATACGCAAGGGAATAAAAACGCCCGGATAATTACTCACGGAGCCCTTTCCCTGTTGACATGTGGGCTTTGGGAATTTGTCGGGTTGCCAATTGAGAGTTCCGTCTCCGGCACGGAACAGAGAATCAAAGTTTACTACAATACCGAAAACAAGGTATCAAAAGTGATGCACCTTGAAATGCCAAAAAAGGAAAAAGAAAAAAAGGAGGAGAAAAAGAACTAACCCTTTTCGTCGCGCTAAACTCCCATTTATTAAATTAATGCAAAGATAGGGGACAATGTCCATTGCATTATTGGTTTACAGTAGTTTTTTGTGGGGAAAATATGGGATGTACAAGAGTATAGCGCGGCGAAACTTGGGAGCATATTGGAGATATCCATTTGCAAATCAGTTGTTGTCTTAGCATATTGATAATATTATATTTTTATGCAACGCTTAGATAGATTGAAAAAAACAACTGAGGTTGGCTTTTCTTTTTTTCAAGGCTTGCGCAAATGGTTATGCAAAAAATCTTGAAGCGGATATCTGGTAAAGACCATCCTCTCTTTTTTCGGCGACATTTTCCTGTCTGACAACCTGAACAAAAGGAATGCCACCCAATGTATTCCTGTTCTTGAGATGATGATAATCTATGGTTGAACGGGAAAGTTTAGCTTCGATCATTAACCATGGCTCCTTGTCCCGCAGTATCAGGAAATCAGTTTCCCTGCCATCACGGTCGCGTAAGAAATGCAAATCGAAATTGCCAATTCCTGCATCTGTCCAAAATTCCAAAAGTGTTTTAAGCTCAACCGCTATATAGTTTTCAAATTGTGCTGCGGGATCGTTTATTTTTGTCCAGTCAAAAAAATACACTTTATTTTCCTTGGTTATGGATCGGGCAATTTTTTTAGAATATGGTAAAATTCTGAATATCAAGTATCCCAATTCCATAGCCTTCAGGTAGTTTGAAACTGTGGCAAAACTGCATTTAATATCTGCGGTCAAAGAGTTTATGGATAAGGGCGAAGCAATTTTTGAGGGAAGCAGGTGCATGAGAGTGGCAATATTTTCAAGCTCCTGAATCCTGGTCAAATCCCTCATGTCTTCGCGAATAAGTCTATCGACATAATCGGTTCGCCACTTGTTGTGGAAACGAACAGAAGTAGAAAGCAGGGGTTCCGGGAACCCGCTAAACCGCAACAATGCGGAAAGCTCTTTTTCTTTATATGTTGGGTTGTCCAGTTTTTGCATTATCCAGTCGTCTGCATCCGCCGGAGGCTCAAGAGAAGATTTGCCTGTCAGTTCTCTTAGAGTGACAGGATTTAGACGAAAGGTAAAATATCTGCCTGCCAGGCTATCGCCGCTTTTACGCATCATGTCAAGCCTGGCAGATCCGGTAACTATAAAGCCGTTTTCTTCCCCAAATGAATCAAAAAAATCTTTCAGGACATTTTTCCATTTAGGATACTTGTGAACTTCATCCATACATAGCCATCGCCTTCCCTTTGATGGCGTTACATTGTATAGTTCTCGAACGAAAAAATGATAGTCAGCTATATACCGATCCCTTGTT
>JABMRH010000038.1 GCA_013202725.1 Desulfobacteraceae bacterium | reverse complement strand
CCGTCTGCAGTACCCAACCAATATCAAGGTCATCAGGATTCCCTGTACCGGACGGATGAGCCCCAAGTTTATACTGGCTGCTTTTGGAAAGGGTGCGGACGGTGTTTGGGTATCAGGGTGCCATCCTGGAGACTGCCATTACATGGAAGGTAATTATTACGCCCGTAGAAAGTTTACACTCTTTAAAAACCTCATAGAACATATGGGTATTGAGCCTGGCCGCCTCCATTTTTCATGGATCTCCTCGGCAGAGGGAACAAGGTTTGCTGAAATCGCAAATGAAGTGACCAAAACGGTAAAGGGCTTAGGACCTTCAAGGCATCTTATCAAGAAAATAAATGCTAAGGTAGCTTAACATGTTAGGATATATAACTAAAATACGGGAAATATCAGAACGGCTCTTAAAAGAAGGGAAAGTGGATATGGTAATAGGTTTCCGCAAGGGAACCGTGCCGATGATGAATGAGCCTTGTGTTGTTAAAAGTCCCGAAAATGTAAAAGAGCTTGTGTGGGACAGCAACTGCGGCATCAACCTGGCAAACTATCTGACCGACAGAAAAGAAAAAATAGGTGTTGTCGCCAAGGGGTGCGATTCACGGAACATTGTCACCCATATAATTGAAAACAAGATTAAAAGAGACCAACTGTTTATTGTCGGAGTGCCATGCAAGGGGATGATCGACAGACACAAGATTGCCTCAATGTTTGCAAAGGAAATAAAAGAGGTTGTAGAGGAGGAAAACAGGATCATTGTAAGGGGTGATGATTGTGAGAAAATTTTTAAAAAAGCCGAGGCATTGCAGGAAAACTGCGCAATATGCATCCATCGGAACCCTGTTATATACAATGAACTTGTTGCCGATCTTGTCGAAGAACAAAAGGATGTGGATAGATATGAGGATGTACGCCGAATTGAAGCCATGCCGGCTGAAAAAAAGGGGAATTACTTCGACAATCTGCTCTCGGCCTGCATCCGTTGTTATGCATGCAGAAATGCATGCCCACTTTGCTACTGCCCCACATGCTTTGTGGACGAATCCCGGCCCCAGTGGGTAGGCAAAAGCATAGACCCAACGGATATAAGAACATTCCATTTCTTAAGGGCCTATCATTGCGCGGGCAGGTGTACTGATTGCGGTGCCTGTGAGCGTGCATGTCCGATGGGCATAAAGGTAAGGGCATTCACTAAAAAACTGGAAAAAGATTGTTTTGAACTGTATGGCTGGGAGGCAGGTATGTCCTTAGATGAACGTCCGCCACTTGATACATACAGGCCTGATGATCCGGAAGATTTTATTAAATAGTCGAGTGGTCGAGTAGTCGAGTGGATGAGTGGTCGAGTGGATGAAATGCTATGAAAATCATACAGATTGATAAAAAAAATTGGGCAAAAGGACTCGAAAACTTAAAAGGATCCTATCGATTGTTTGGCCTTGTCAAGGATAATGAATTCCATAAGTTTAAAAGGCTCGATAAAGACGAACTGCCGGATTGTAATTATTTCAATACACGTCTTTCACCAAAATCGATCATTTACCCCCAATCTGAGACAGTGTTCGAATTTTCTATCGATGAAAGCAAAGAAGATCATCACATATTAAAGGAAACAAATACAGATTATTCGCCCAGAGCTATAATCGGCGTAAGGCCTTGTGATGCAACAGCTTTTTTACTGGTCAAACGCAATTTCGACACCCATGAATATAAAGATCCATACTGGACAAGGGCTTATAAGACAACCACATTTGTCGGTCTTGCATGCAACAACCCGCAAGCAACCTGTTTCTGCACAAGCGCCGGAAACGGCCCTTTTCATGAAGAGGGGCTTGACCTGCTTCTTGTCGACATGGGAGATCATTATTTTGCAAAAATAATTTCTTCAAAGGGTGAAAACCTGTTAAAGGCTGCGGGATGGGAAACCGAAACTGATGCCGAGACTGCAGGCAATCTGATTACAGCCATGAAACAGGAAGCAGAGGCCAAAATAACCTCTTCTATTACCACTGATAAATTAAAGGACAAAACAACTACAGACCTTTTTGACGCGCCTTTTTGGGAAGAGGTAGCTTTTGCATGCATAAACTGCGGGACATGCACATATGTTTGTCCGACATGCTGGTGCTTCGACATTCAGGATGAAGTCAACGGGTACTCAGGAATACGTATGCGGAACTGGGATAGCTGCATGTTTCCTCTTTTTACACTCCATGCGTCAGGACATAATCCAAGAAACACAAACATGCAGAGGGCCAGGCAGCGGTTTATGCACAAACTGAAATATTATGTGGACAAGTATGGTGATGGAATTCAATGTGTAGGATGCGGTCGATGCATACGTCTGTGTCCGGTAAATATCGATATACGAAGAGTTTGTGACCTGATGAACAGCTATGGGGATTGTTGATTTTTGATTGCCGATTGTTGATTGAGGCATGGTTCTAACTTCAACTACTTAAAGTCAATTAATGCTTACAAAGCAAAAAGGATGAACTCGCAAAAAGTCGGATTCATCGAATGTGTCATTTCGACCGCAGGG
>JABMRH010000288.1 GCA_013202725.1 Desulfobacteraceae bacterium | reverse complement strand
GGATATTATTACTCCGGCAATTAAATACCCCAAAGCCGGAATCCAGGAAAATACGCTGGATGCAGGATCAAGTCCGGCATGACAAAGCCCGGGTATTATAATGAAATTAAAAAAAATTTATAACGATTATTTTAATATGTTGTCAACTTCTTCCTTATCAACATCCATGACATAATTTATGCCTGACATTTCGGCCGCTTCACGTGTCAGGGCAAATATATCATTTCGGTCAATGTGTTTAAGTGCAAATTTGCGCTCACCCGCCATAAACTGTTGCAGCCCCTGGGTAAGACGGTCTATGTAGGTATACACACCGATGGCGCCCGGGGGGATCTGCGCAAAATCTTTGCCGTATTTTTCATTTAATTTCGGCGCTGTAACGAAAAGATCTTTCACCTCGATCCAATCACCACCCTTAACAAGCGGGCTCTTTTCATCAAAGTGATGCATCACCGAACCGTTTTTCTCAATAGCCTTTTCCATTTTCTTTTTCAGCATGTTGGCCTGGGTATTGCCTACCATTGCAGCAGTCATAATTGAGCGTCCCATGCATACTGCCTTTATATATGGAGCCCCCAGAGCAAGCGCCTTAAAAATATGGTCTTCCAGTGCAATACCGCCTGCAATAGCACAGTCGGGAATAAATTTACCTTGCACATCAAGGCGTTTCAGGTAAGTGTGCATGAGGCATTCAAGTTGAACAGTCGGCACTCCCCACTCATTCATCATGCGCCATGGGCTCATTCCGGTCCCGCCGCCTGCACCATCCACGGTAAGCAAATCAATCCCGGCTTCGGATGCAAACTTTACAGCCCTGGCAAGGTCGGCAGGCCTGTAAGCTCCTGTTTTTAATGTGACATATTTGGCGCCAACACTGCGAAGGTGATCCACCATTTTATAAAAGCCCTCTTCCTCAACCATTCCTAAGCGAGAATGTCGCTCAAACTCCTCAAAAGCTCCTTTCTTAAACGATTCCTGTATAACCGGATC
The DNA here is from genome assembly GCA_013202725.1 of Desulfobacteraceae bacterium. GTDB lineage: Bacteria > Desulfobacterota > Desulfobacteria > Desulfobacterales > ETH-SRB1 > Desulfaltia. The sequence continues at coordinate 1,107 of JABMRH010000288.1, read as the reverse complement.
TTCCGGGTCAGGCAGCACTATGTAACCACGCCTTTTCAGTTCAAGAGCCTTGTTCAGGTCAGGAATTTTGACTTCGCCGCCAATGTCCTTTGCGCCCTGTCCCCATTTTACCTCAAAAATCTCCACGCCAAGTTTTTCAATGACATATTCAGGGACGCCAAGCCGGGTATCTTCCACATTTGCCTGAACTATAATTCCACCATCCCCTTCATACCATTTCTGGAATGTCTTAACTCGCCGCTCCATCTCGGGAGAACGAATGATTTTACCCTTTTTTATTTCTGATTTAACGTCCATCCCGCATATATTCTCACCGGCAATCACCATTATTCCCGATATTGCCGCTCCGATAGCCATGTTGTCCCAGTGGATTCTTCCGATCTCGGTTGATCCAACAGCGCCGGTAAACCCCGGGAAACGCAGTTTTATCTTGTCGTTTGCGCCAATTTCCGTCGATATATCTACGGCTGAAAAAACCGCTTTATCAGAATCAGCCTCAATGCCAACCGCACCGACACATGTTCCCGCTATGTTAAAACATGAAAAATCATTGGGATAGTCCTTCTCAGAACCTGCGGTTATTTGTCCATAAGGCTGCGGATAAAGATTTTCACGCCCTCTCAGGGCAGAACGTCCTATTTCACAGATTCCCGGGCAACCATCAAGACAGGTTACACAAATGCCGGATACAGGCGAAGGTCTCACCCTGTTTTTAGTAAGGGTTGCCGGACTCGCGTTAGGTTTGCTTAAATTCATAAATACCTCCTTTATAAATTTGGTAACCAATTATTAAATCATTACTTTCTATTTTATTGGCAACAATATGCCAATAAAATAATTTTTTAGAATAAATTACAACCTTTTTTTTTACATCATGCGAATTATTTTTAATAAAATGTCGATTATTAGCTGTATTTGTTGGCTAAACAACTATAAACAATTTTATATATTATTTAATCACAGCCTGTCCCAAATCAAATAATCCCTATTTTACGGCAATTTTGCCGTAAAAGCTTGACAGGGCATGTTTTTAAGTTATGATGCAAAAGTATATACAATTTAATTATAACTACTCAGGTGGATAGGATGAAGGATGATGACTGTTAG
>JABMRH010000037.1 GCA_013202725.1 Desulfobacteraceae bacterium | reverse complement strand
GCATCATAGAGAACCAGCAATCTTCTCCTATCGCTGCTCTGATTGAGAAGATTACCAACTCCATCGATGCTATTCTGATGAGAAGGTGCTTCGAATTGGGTGTTGATCCAAGCTCGTCAGATGCACCTGCGAATATGGGCGATGCTGTTGAGATGTTTTTCGGTCGAGACAGCGATAGCTGGCACGTGAACTGGAACTTGAGTGGATTCAGGCAGTAGGAAAAAGGGGGACGGGGTTGAAATTGCGCGTTTCTATCCTTTCAGGGACAAGAATTGATCGACGATCAGTTTTTGGCCTCTATTGGCCGCACGACTGACAGCGGATTTGCTCAGATCGATCGGCCTTTAGGGGACTCCTTGATATATTGGTTAATTACTTTGCAATAAATTTATTTTCCTTTAGGCACTGGATCGCCGTATTCAAAACAATGCAAGTCATGCGATTTCAACTCTATTCAAAACCAAACCTCTTTCAGCAATAACGCTCTGCTCAGATAATTACCGCATACAACAAGGAATACCAACTATAATTGATGCGTTGAAATTCATTTAATCTATGAATAATTACGCACAGAATATATTTTTTATAAAATTGATGTTCACTATTTACATTTGTTCATTAATAGTGTACAGAATAAAATAATGAACAAAAAAGGGCATTAATATAAAATGAGAACTCAAAAAAATACAACCGATATGGCCACAAAAGAACAAGAAATCCTTAATGCGGCAAAGCTGGCATTTGAGGAAACAACAGGATTTTGTATTACAATTCTGGAGGTTGAACCCGCAGAAAAAATACATCCTGATGCTGTATTGCAGATCGACGTGCCTGAAGTTAAGCTTAAAAAGTTTTATGCTGAAATAAAAGGATTTATCACAAAAGCTACAATTGGGCATGTTATCGAGCGGATGCGCCGTTTTGGAAAGCCCGGGATACTGGTTACCCGGCATGTGACACCTCCAATGGCCGAGAAACTGAAAGAGCTTAACATTGCATTTATTGATACTGCGGGAAATGCATATATCAATGAACTGCCGTTTTTTGTTTACATTATCGGCCGGAAAAAGAAAGAAATTCCTGCCACTGAAACAATTGTTCGCGCATTTCGGCCCACAGGGCTTAAAGTTGTATTTGCTTTGCTTTGCCTGCCTGAACTTGTGAAAGCTCCATATCGTGATATCGCAACAGCAGCCAATGTCGCGCTCGGAACTGTCGGCTGGGTAATGTATGATTTGAAAAAGCTAAATTTTTTGGTGGACAGAGGAAAGCATGGCCGGAAACTGATCAATACTGATAAGTTGCTTGATACATGGATTCACGCATATGCAAGAGAACTTAGGCCAAAATTATATATAGGGCATTATGACGCAACCATAAAAGAGTGGTGGGAAAAAATTGAGCCGGGGGAAAACCAGTTTTTTCTCGGAGGTGAGCCGGCAGCAGCCCGTTTAACAGATTACTTGAAACCTGAGACAATAACAATATATGGCCCTGAGGAAATCAATAAATTCCTGATAGTGAATCATCTAAAAAAAGATCCACAAGGGAAAATAGAAATATTTCAAAAATTCTGGAATTTTGATTATCCATGGAATTACAAAATACTCGTGCCTCCGCTGTTAATATATGCAGACCTTATCGCAACAGCAGATGACAGGAATATTGAAACCGCAAGGATTATTTATGACCAGTACATCGATAGACTTATCGAAAAATACTGACCCGCTGATTGTTGACTGTCTTAAAGCTATAAAGAATGTAGCAAAGAAGATGGATATCGACTTTTTTGTCATTGGTGCTGTTGTGCGCGATTTGATTCTTGGTCAGCTATATGGTTTGTCCACAGGTCTTAAAACCATGGATATCGATATTGGTATCATAGTAACAGACTGGAAGCATTATCAAAAAATAAAAGACAGCCTTGTATCGACCGGTAATTTTTACTCAGACAAAAAGCCAGTATACCGGTTAAAATTTAAAGGCGGTTATCCTGTAGATATAATTCCATTTGGATCAGTGGAAACATCAGAAGGAATAATTTGCTGGCCTCCTGAACACTCTATTGAAATGAATGTAATGGGTTTTTTGGATGCATGGAAGGGCGCAATCAATGTACATTTGGCAGACGCACTTGATGTCCGGTTTGTTTCACTTGCGGGAATGGCTGTTCTAAAACTTTTTGCATGGAATGATAGACATAATGAATTTCCCACAAAGGATGCTGTTGATATTGCCACTCTGTTGAAATATTATTCGCAGGCAGGAAACGAGGAAAGATTATTTAATTCGCATTCTGATTTAATGGAAACAGAGGATTTTGATTTTGAATATGCAGGTGCAAGATTGCTGGGCCGTGATATGGCCGAAATGATGAGTTCAAAAACAAAGAAAGCTGTTTTAGATATTTTGACGAACAATACTGATCCAGATAAAAATGACAGCCTTATAATTAAAGTAGCAGAATATCTGCCTGATAAGAATTATGAAAAAGCCTTAAAATTTTTACAAAATCTTAAAACAGGTATTTTAGACAAGAGGGGGAGTACATTCTTCAGTTCATAAGTTCATGTCATCAGGGAGTGAATATTGATTTTTTTTAAGTAAAGAGCGGGGGATGGCGGGTGAATTCAGCTTTGCTCACGCTTCATAATCAAAGAGGAGTTTGATATGTCTTTGCTTAAGTCTCTTCTTTATGCTTTGAAAGAAGCTAAATATAATCCTATAACCATAATCCATGGTACGTTATATGGGGCTACAGTAACGTATTTGAGGGTGTTGAAAAAACTTGTAAAGCTAAATCCCAAATCCTTTCGCAACCACATATGCGAAACTTATCATGGCAAAGTGGTTCGATTGGATGATGCAGCCAGATTCATTACCATTAATAAGAATATTGAACTCCGGAACCTGGATCAAGTACTTCCATATAGATATGCAAAAGACATTATACTTAAAAATCCTCAAAATATCGTG
>JABMRH010000287.1 GCA_013202725.1 Desulfobacteraceae bacterium | reverse complement strand
ATCTGCTAAAATATCTGGCCATTTACTACATCCTGATCAATTTTTTCAGTTCCCGAAAACGGCTCGTAATTTTATCATGGATAATAATCATATCAGCCACGATTTTTTCCATTGGAGGATTGGTTTACTTTTACATCATATTGAAAAACCCTATAGGAACGAGGCTTGGATTCTCCCAAATGATGAACATTGATCTTATTGGCTTTGTAACTATATTTGCTATGCTTTTATCACTGAACCAATTCAGACTGGAGACTAACTGGTATCGCAGAACCATACTTGTTGTTTGCCTTCTGGGAACATCTATGGCAACATATTTAACAATGTCAAGAGGTTCATTGCTGGCGGTATTTATTGCACTCATTGCCTTTTTTGTTAAAAGAAACAAATTTGTAGTTATTTTCCTTATAATCCTCTCCTTGATAGCCGTAAAAACTGTTCCGGCATTAAAGGGACGCTTTTCGTTAAATGCTAATTTGAAGGACATAAGAATAGGTATAAATCTCACGACATTAGAAATTATCAAAGATTATCCTATAACCGGAATAGGATTTGGGATGGAAACATATGGATATAGCGATTTTATTGATCTGGCAAAATATAACGCAAAAATACCCCCTCAATATCAGCAAAAAGGAGAGGTTATTAAATCACCTCATAATTCTTTTGCGGACATAGCTGTCAGAACAGGCGTTGTAGGTCTTGCATTGTTTCTCTTTATTTATTTTATCTTCGTTCGTCTTGGCTGGAAGATAATACGATACGGGAAAGATGATTTTATCAGGGACTGGGGAATCTGTATAATGGCTGCGTTCATTGGTGTTTTCATACAGGAATTGTTTGCGGATGGAATGTTCGGCCCGCAGGCAATTGTTCTTTATACCATATTTGCAATTATGACCATATTATGGCAACTTAACACGGAAACGGATAGCATCACAATATAACCAAAAAGCAAAGCAATTGCTGAACCAAGAAATGTGTTAAAAACCAATGAACGAGATAACCGTTGACATAATTGTTCCAACATATAACCGCAGTGATCTTCTGCCAGAAACGCTAAAAAGCGTGCAGGATCAAACTTTTTCAAACTGGCAATGCTGGATAGCAGAAGATGGTGAAACTAAAGAAACATTGGATGCCATTAAGCCTTTTTTGGAAGATGATCGCTTTATATATCTGCCTGGAAAACATGCGGGATTCCCAGCAACTCCACGGAATAGTGCTATTCGCAAGGGAAACGCCCTGTACGTTGCCCTACTTGATGATGATGACCTGTGGTTACCGGAAAAACTGGAGCGCCAGGTAGAATTTTTAAAAAGCCATCCAAATTGTGTGTTGTTAGGGTGTAATGCCTTTTGTTGGACAGGAACAGGAAAATGGGATGAAAGTCCTTTATATTTCAAAAAAAACATGCTGGGAAAGATCAGATATAAGGAATTACTTTGTAAAAATTACATAGTTCATTCCTCTGCGATGTTACAGAGAACTGCTATCGAACAGGCAGGATTATATAATGAAACACTTAACCCTCCTATAGGTGAGGACTATGAATTATGGTTACGCATGGGTGTTCTTGGTGAAATATGGGTATTAGCTGAGCCATACACGATCTACAGGGAAACCCCTCAGACATACTATTTAAAACTGGATCGCCGCCAAAACTATCAGGCAGCAGCGAATATATATGAAGCTGCATTAAGTGGCGTTGGCAATAAACCAAGCCCTTTTTCTTATCCAGAAAATGCACATCTTGCTGCTGCATGTCAACGACAAAGAGACTTCTATCTTGCAGGACCCCGTTTTTTAGGGCGGTTCAGACATAAACTAACACAAAAAATCAAAAATATTTTTAACAACTTTTAAAATGAGTACACATGCACAAAAATAAGTATTTTACCATAAACTTCATGCTGAAGAAATTCGGTCTCACACTCCAGAAATATGACGAAAAGTGGGAAAGGGATGCTTTTGCAAAACTTTACGAATCACGCATAAAATACGTTCCCCTGTCCAGTAAATATCCTGCTGAATGTATCGTCTTTTCTAAGGACAGGGCATTACAACTTCACGCACTCCTATGTTCATACTCAGAAAAAGTTGCTTCACCTGTACCGATTCATATTCTATATCACACATCAACACCGT
>JABMRH010000286.1 GCA_013202725.1 Desulfobacteraceae bacterium | reverse complement strand
TAAGCGGCTACACAGCTCTATTGATTATTGTTCACCTGAAGAGTATGAATATATTGAAATGAAAAAAGTGGCTTAACTAACTGTCAACATTTTTAGGCCCCGTCCATACACTACCCCGACAAAAATTGAAAGTAACGTTACAAAAAGCCCTCTGTGCTTATTATGGCGAAACTATCCAAAACATTTGGTGTTTCAATTGAGAATTTAATTAAGTAATTATGGCAAAGACAATAAAAATTTTTCTAGTTGCTGGCGAACCAAACGGATTGAAGGCCGCCGAATTAAGTAATTGGGTGGGCCAAGCAATAGTTATTCCAAGAAACAAACTTAAAGATATTAAACAACGACCTGATTGTAATAAACCAGCAGTATATTTTTTGGTTGGAAAAGAAAACGAGGAGGCGTTGCTATCTACTGCATATATTGGAGAAGCTGAAAATTTATGGAACAGATTAACCACTCATGACAACTCAAAAGATTTTTGGCGTACCACGCTATGTTTTCAATAGCCCAAGCGCGGCTTCAGATATTATTTTAGGAAATTCAACAAGCGGTTGGAAAAAATGGAAAACAGAGGGTGGAAAAACACTTGAGGAAATTTATAAAAAATAACCATGGCAAAAATAAAAGATATTCCAAAAGTAGATAGACCACGAGAAAGATTTCTCAAAAAAGGCCCAGAGGCACTTTCAAAAAGTGATCTTTTGGCAATTTTGCTTGGAAGCGGAATCAAAGGAAAGAATGTCCAAAAACTCTCACAACAGATCATTAAGAAATTTGGTAAAAACTTTTTGAATATCACGGTTGATGATTTGCAAAAAGTTTCTGGAATCGGTCAGGCAAAAGCATTGCAAATTGCGTCAGCAATTTCTTTAGTTAAAAGATATTATGCGGATGAAAAAACGAACGAGATAGTTATAAAAAATTCTCAAGATGTTTTATCTCTTACCTACGGTTTGAAAGAAAAGAAAAAGGAATACCTTGTTTGCTTATATCTCAACGCAAGAAATGTTTTACTCAAAAAGGAAGTTGTCAGCGTTGGGCTTCTTGATAAAACATTGTTGCACCCGAGGGAGATTTTTTATCCTGCGACAGAAATAAACGCTGCAAGTATTATTTTAGTACACAATCATCCGTCAGGCGATTCATCGCCAAGCGAAAAAGATATTCATATTGTTGAAAAAATTGCACAAGCAGGAGAAATAATGGGAATTCCCGTTGTTGATTTTGTTATTATTTCCGAGAGTGGACATTACAGTTTTTACGAAAAATTAAAAAATCAAAATAAAGGTTTTGATTATGTTGCAGATGGAGTGCAAGGTACACTTTTTGACTTGTTAGAGATTGAAAAACCTTCCTACGAAATAAGTGCTGAAAAAATTCAAGAAACATATTTTCATATTCCACAAATAAAAGAAAATCACTTTCAATTACACAATCGCAGATATATTGGAAATAAGTATAAATTGATAAAGTGGATTTTTTCTATTCTTGATAAAGAATGTAAGGGGGATTCCTTTGCTGATATTTTTGCTGGCACAGGAGTAGTTGCCGCTGTCGCAAGCAAGCACTTCAATGAAATAATTTTAAACGATTTTTTACATTCAAATCATGCTGTTTACAAAGCATTTTTTGACAAAGAAAACTGGAGTCGAGAAAAAATAAATAACATCATAAAAGATTACAACAATATCAACGGTGGGGATTTAGATGAAAACTATTTTTCAATAAATTTTGGCGGAAAATACTTCTCCAAAAATTCAGCAAAGATTATCGGATTTATTAGAGAAAATATTGAGGAAAATAAAAATAAACTTACTGAAAGAGAATATTATATTTTGATGGCTTCGTTGCTTTACTCAACAGATAAAATTGCGAATACGGTCGGGCATTATGACGCGTATTTCAAAAAAGAATTTATTGAGGATAATTTCTTCATGCGACCAATAGATCCTGTTGAAGTAAAAGCGGTTTCGATTTTTAGAGAAGACGCGAATTTGTTGGTAAGACAAATTCAGACAGACATTGTTTATATCGACCCTCCGTATAATTCCAGACAGTACAGCAGGTTTTATCATATTTTAGAAACACTAACAAAATGGGATAAACCAGAATTGCACGGAGTAGCATTAAAGCCCAAACCAGAAAATATGAGTGACTATTGCCGAGTGAGTGCGAAAGATAGGTTTGCTGAATTAGTGAATGATATAAACGCAAAATATTTGGTGGTGTCATACAATAATACTTACGATTCAAAAAGTAATTCGTCGCAAAATAAAATTACGCTTGAGGAAATAAAAAATATTCTAAGCAAACGAGGAAAAACAAAAATCTTTGAAAAAGATTATCGACATTTTAACGCTGGAAATACTGATTTCAATAACCACAAAGAATATTTGTTTGTAACTAATGTCAATTATGAATAAAAAAATCAAAAGATCACCTCTATTTTATGTAGGGGATAAATATAGGCTGATGAAGCAATTAATAGATTTATTTCCAAAAGAAATAAATGATTTTTATGAGCCTTTTGTTGGCGGAGGTACCGTGTTTTTAAATGTGGAGGCAAAAAAATATTTTCTAAACGATATAGACAAACATCTTGTAAATATACACAAATTTTTAGTTTCCAATACGAAAAATCCTGAAAGATTTTTCAAAAATGTTGAGAAAATTATTCACAAATACAAATTATCTCATTCATATAAGGCAGATATTGTTCCAGATTCCTTGAAAAAAGAATTTAAAAAAACTTATTACGCAAGATTTAACAAAGAGGGCTACAAAAAGTTGAGAGAATGCGTTAATAAAAACAAAAAAAATAATCCTCTCGTTCTATACATCTTATTGATATATGGATTTAATAGAATGTTGAGATTCAATGGCAGAGGAAAGTTTAATTTACCCGTTGGAAATGTTGATTTCAACAAGAATGTTGTCAGTGCATTAAACAATTACTTTGATTTTGTTCAAGATAAAAAAATAAAGTTTACCTTAAAAGATTTCCGAAAGTTTTTTGATAAAAACGATTATTCAAAGAATACTTTTGTTTACCTCGATCCTCCTTATTTAATAACCGCAAGTGAATATAACAAATTTTGGGATGAGAAGTCAGAATCTGATTTATTAGACTTAATTGACGAATTAAACAAAAAAGGTGTTAAATTTGCTTTGTCGAATGTAACAAATTACAACGGTAGTAAAAATGATTTATTGATTGAGTGGATGAAAAAATACAAAGTTAACAAAATCGAGAGTAATTACATTAGCTACCACAACAATAAGAAAAAGGAAATTAAAGAAGTTTTGATTACCAATTATTAAAACTATGCCAAGAGAAGCAACATACAAACCATTATTATTTACAACCACGCTTAGAAATCCTGAGCGATTGAAGTGGTTTCTTGCCGTGCTGAAAGAATATGATGGGCAAATTTTGGACGATGATTTGGCAAGAAAAATTTCAGGTGAAATTATAAGAATTGGATTGTATAAGCCTACAAAATTATCTGCTAGCGTAAAAAAGAAAATCAAAGAGAAAAAGCCTTTGACCGATAAAGAGGTTGCCAAGGTTTTAAAGGATAATCCACAAAACCATAAAGAGGCAGGATTTAAGAAAGGTTGGCCGTCACGGTTTGATACATGGTTTAAGATCGCAAAAGAATTGAGTTTTGTCTTTTACAAAACAGACGGAAAAATAAAATTTTCAGAAATTGGCTTAAAGTTGGTGGACAACGAACATCCAGAATTTGAGCAACAAGCATTTCTTAACGCATTTGTTAAATATCAAAACAATAGTCCGTTTCGTAGAGTATTAAATGAGAATGTGCCTTTGGTTTTACTGCTTGAAGTCATCAAGAAATTAAATTCTGACAAAGATTTTAATGATGTTGGTATTTCAAAACTTGAGCTACCTTTGATTATTTACTGGAAAGACAATGATGCAGAAAAATTGTATTTGAGAATCAAAAAACTAAGACAAGATTTTGGTTATTCCCCCAGTTGGGAAGTTGTAACTGATATTTGCAGAAATGAAATCATGGAAGGACAAGATATTGTTCGAAGTGCTAAATCCATTATGGTTGATTATCCTGATGAATTTATCAGAAAAATGAGATTAACAGGATTAATTTCGTTGCGTGGTGGAGGGCGATTTATTGACATAAACAAAAACGAACAAGAAAAAGTTGATTATGTTTTGAAAAATTATTCAGACTATAAAAAATATGATACAGAAGAAAGTTATTTTGAATACATTTCAACAATTGACGAAAATCTTATTTTATTTGTACCTAAACCAATACCAGTATCAGAACAAGACAAATTCTTGGCGAATTGGGTTGGTGTTTATTCTTGGGAAATGATCAAATTAGAAATGCTGAACTTAGCAAAAAAACATCTAACCAAAGATAACATATTAAAATATCTTTCAAATCCTGTAAGGCTTGAGTTTTTAACTGCGTTAGCGGTTAAATCTAAATTTCCAGATGTGAAAGTGATTCCAAATTACCCGATTGACGATGAGGGTATCCCAACATCAACAGCTGGCGGGGTTGGAAATACTGGAGATATTGAATGTTTTGAGAATATAAACGGTATTTTGATCGAAGTCACGATGTCTGAAGGTAGAACGCAAACAATGATGGAAGTATGGCCTATCAGCAGACACTTGGCAGAATTTGGAAAGAAAACGGAAAATTCGATGTGTTATTTTGTTGCGCCCAGCATGTTCAGCGATTCCGTAAAGCAAATTGAATATGTAAAACAAACACAAAACCTTTTCATTTCTCCAAAAACGATTGAAGAGTTTTTGGAACATTTGGATAGTAGCAATATTTTATATACCTTGGCATAAATATTTTAGATATTATGAAAATAAAAAAAGTTATTATAAACAATTTCCGTGCTTATAAAAGGCGTAAATGAAATAGATTTGGATGATCTTGTGGTTTTTGTTAGTAAAAATGATGTTGGCAAATTCACAATATTAGAAGCGCTCGCAAACTGTAAATATAAAGATGGGGATTTGTTTAATACGCCAGGCAGGTCTTCTTACCGGGAATATGTATTTATGAAAGACGAAAAGATGCTCAAGGCTTTGGAGATTGATTATAAAAACAATAAAGTAAAAGTAGATTTATCAAAGCTGTATGACGGTATTGATGTTGCAGAAACTTTGTCAAATCTTACCGGTAAATGGATAAAAACTATTAGAAAAGATGAAGTGGAATTTGGCGACGGGACAAAAATAAACACCAGGGATTTGGATTATAAGCTTATTAAGCCTCTAATCTGGTGGGAGTAAATTAAAAACATGGAAACAACAAAAATCGCATTATTTAAAGGCAGGGAAATTAGAAAAACCATTCATAATAATGAGTGGTGGTTTGTAGTAAATGATGTTGTGGAGGCGCTTACTGATACACCTAATGTTAAAGACTATATCCGCAAAATGCGTATTCGCGACAAAGAGATTGGCAAAGGGTGGGGACAAATTGTCACCCCCCTTTCCATAGAAACCACTGGAGGCAAACAAGATCTAAATTGCGCTAATACAGAAGGTATTTTCCGCATTATACAGTCAATCCCTTCGCCCAAAGCAGAGCCATTTAAGCGTTGGCTGGCAAAAGTCGGTTACGAAAGAGTGCAGGAAATTGAAAATCCTGAATTGGCAACAAAACGGACAAGAATGCTTTATAAACTTAAGGGCTATAGTGACGATTGGATAGAAAAACGAATGCGGGGCATTGCTATTCGTGAAGAATTGACCGATGAATGGCAGAGCCGAGGTGCGCAGGAGAAAAAGGATTATGAAATATTAACAGCGGAAATTTCCAAGGCGACTTTTGGAGTAACGCCAAGTCAATATAAAAAGATTAAAAGTTTAAAGCGTGAAAACTTACGAGACCACATGGATGATTTGGAATTAATTTTTTCAATGTTAGGCGAACGCGCCACCACAGAGATTCATCGCACGGAAAATTCCTGCGGGATGCCGAAATTGAAATCTGACTCAAAAGCCGGCGGAGATGTTGCCGGCGGGGCAAGATAAAAATTAGAAAAACGGCTGGGTAAATCAATTGTTTCCAAAGAAAACTATCTAAAAAATCCGCAAGACCTGCCTCTCCGTCAGGCAGGTAAAAAATCGTTAAGCGATAAAAAATGAAACTTTATTTGCAGTCAATAATTGACGATATTTCTTTTGATAGCTTGCCTCCAAAATGGCAAAGTTTTGATTTGGCAAGATTTTCTCAAGACAAAACTCTTTTTGATTTTCAAAAACAAGGGTTGAAAAACGCTCTTAAAGGGCTCTGGCTTTTTTATAAAGAGAAACAAGGCAAAAAAGAATCCCTTTTTGATCATTATCAGGCAAACGGGTATGAGGAAAACTTTGACTATGATTTGAATTAAAGCCAAGACAAGGCGTTGCGCATGTACCTGAGAATTACAGAAAATATTGGTTTGATAATTTTACAGATTTTGCCGCCAAGATCGGCAAAGCCGAGCAAGCCAGTAAAGCTGGCTAAGGAAAATTTGAAATTGTCTAATCCGAAAAGGTTGCTTCCGCCAGAAAATATTGACACGAAAGAGTTTTTTCGAAGCTTTTTTAACTAAATGCCACACAGGGAATTTATTGTATGTCTTATATTGTTCTTGCACGCAAATACCGTCCGCAAACATTTGAGCAGGTTATTAAGCAGGATCATGTTACCCGGACTTTAACCAATGCGATTTCATTAAATCGTGTTGCTCACGCAATTTTGCTTACAGGGCCCAGGGGAACAGGCAAAACAACTGTCGCCCGCATACTGGCAAAGGCCATGAATTGTAAGAATGGCCCTGCTCCTGTTCCATGTAATAAATGCAGATCCTGCGATGAAATCACTTCAGGCAGTTCCGCCGACGTGTATGAAATTGACGGCGCATCAAATAATGGTGTAGAGCAGATCAGAACCTTGCGTGATAATATCAAGTATATGCCGGCATATAGCCGTTACAAAATATATATTATTGATGAAGTTCACATGCTCAGCAAAGGCGCATTTAACGCTCTCTTAAAGACCCTTGAAGAGCCGCCGTCCTATATCATGTTTATTTTTGCCACTACCGAGCCAAACAAGATTCCGATAACCATTCTTTCCAGATGCCAGAGATACGATTTCAGGCATATAGATATTGAGTCGCTTTCTGAGCATATGAAAGATCTCTGCGCCAAAGAAGGGTTCGATATACCTGTTGAGAGCTTGGAGCTTATTGCCCGCGAAGCAGGAGGAAGCATGAGAGACGCCTTAAGTCTTCTTGACCAGGTTATCTCTTGCGTGCAGGGATCTATAACGCATGACAAAGTGTTGGATATTTTAAGCGTTATCGACAGAAAAATTATTTTTGATATTTCCGGCGCTGTTTTACGCGGGGATCTTCCGGCGATTCTTGATGTTTTGGACGATATTTATGCCCGTGGTTATGAAATGCAAAAGCTGTATGCGGATCTGGTTGAACAATTCAGAAATTTGCTTGTTGTAAAGATGGGAAAAAATATCAGCAAGCTGGTAAATCTTCCCGCACATGAAATAGACCTTATGCGTGATCAGGCAAAGGATGTCTCGCCGGTCTTTTTAAACCAGCTTTTTGATCTTCTTTTTAAGGAAGAGCCCAAGATAAGGTTTTCAGCCCAGCCAAAGCTGGCAATTGAAATGCTGTTTATCAAGATGTTTCAGATAAAACCGGCCATGTCCATCGACTTGCTTATTGAAAAGCTCGATAATCTTAAAAATGAGACCTATGAAAAAGGTGGTCAGGGTGTTTCCGAAGACCAGGCATCCTATGGTTACCGTAAACAAGGTCAGGCAGTTAACAGCATCAAAAATACTGCGCCTGAGAAGACTTTTCAAGCCCAGGCAGAAGGGCCGACGGAAACTAAGGATTTAAAAGAATCTGCTGCGCAAGCCCATGTTTCAGGTCAAGACAATCTTGATCTGATATGGGAAAGGCTGCTTGATATTTTTTTGAAAAACCATCCTATGCTTGCCGCAAACCTGAAAAAGTGCGTCCTGAAAAGGCTGACGGAACAAAGCCTGGAAATCGAAATTAAGGGCAATGGTTTTAACGTTAACATGATAAAGCGCAGTAAAAATATGGCTATTATAGAAAAGGTATGCGAAGATTTTTTTGGTAAAAGGATGGATCTGACCTTAACGGTTAAAACGAACCAAAAAAAAGACAACCAACAACATAAAATAGACAAAGAGAGCCGTTTGAAACAGGAGGCCTTAAGCCACAGTCTGGTTGCAGACACAATAGAAATTTTCAACGGACGTGTATTGGATGTAAAAATATTATAGGAGGTATTTTGCATGAAAGGCATGGGGAATATGATGAAGCAGGCTCAGAAGCTTCAATCCAGGATGGCAAGTTTGCAGGAAGAGATGGCTGAAAAAGTTGTCGAAGCAACTGCAGGCGGAGGCATGATAAAGGTCGCAGCAAACGGGAGGCAGCAGATTCTGTCTATTCAGATAGAAAAGGAGGTTGTTGATCCTGATGATGTTGAGATGTTGCAGGACCTGATATTAGCGGCTGTAAATGATGCTCTGGCAAAGTCAAATGAAATGGTTTCAGCGGAAATGAGCAAGCTTACAGGCGGTTTGCAAATACCTGGATTGATGTAATATGAGCTTTTATCCGTCATCTATCTTGAATTTGATTAGAAATATATCAAGGTTGCCGGGAATCGGCGAAAAAACAGCCGAACGTCTCGCAATGCATATATTGCGCGCCCCGCGCAGGGAGGCTGAGCAGCTTGCCAGCAGCATACTGGAAATGAAAGACAAAACAAAACTGTGCTCGACATGTTATGCTTTGAGCGACAGTCATATTTGCAATATTTGTAGCGACCAGACAAGGTCTGCCGCTATATTATGCGTAGTGGAGCAGCCTGCTGATATGGTTGCCATTGAAAAATCAGGCTCATATAAGGGGTTGTATCATATTCTTCAAGGGGCGCTTTCCCCAATGAACGGAGTGGGCCCGGATAAGATCAGGATCAAAGAGCTTGCATCAAGGATAGAGAAAAACAGAATCAAAGAGGTTGTGCTGGCAACAGGCACGAATGTTGAAGGTGAGGCAACCGCCTCTTATATTGCGCAACTCCTTAACAAATATCCGGTTAAAATAACCCGGATAGCGTCCGGCGTGCCGATGGGAGGTGATCTGAAATACGTGGATCAGGTTACCTTGAAAAGGGCCATGGAAACCAGGCGCGCAGTTGATTTTGGAAGTTAATGCTATGAAGCAGCCTGATATTTTTAAGTGTGAAAAATGCGGTGATTGTTGCAAGGGGTATGGCGGGACTTTTGTAACTGAGAAAGATATTAAAGCTATAGCTGCTTATTTAAAAACAGATCCGGAGCGTTTTGTCGAAGATTATTGTTGTATGTCCGGAGGCCGGCCGGTTTTGGCACAGAAAAAGGATGGTTATTGTATATTCTGGGACAAACTCTGCACAATTCATCCGGTTAAGCCTAAAATGTGTAAACAGTGGCCTTTTATCAAAAATGTATTGATAGATGTAAACAACTGGCAGATCATGGCCGGTGCATGTCGAGGCATTCGTATAAATGTGTCTGACGACATAATCAAGGAATGTGTGAGGAAGGAACTTTTAAAGAATCAATAATGATGGCATCGTAAAAAGTCAAAAAATCACTTTTTACGGAACGTGTTAAGTGTTAGGTGTTAAGTGTTAAGATAAAACATTTATTCGTCATATCAAGCTCTTAACACTTAACACCTAACACCTAACACTTAATATATTATTATGATCGGAATATTTGATTCAGGAATAGGTGGTCTGACCGTTGTTCGGGCGCTTATGGAAGAGCTGTCAGGTTATGATATCATCTACTTCGGTGATACTGCCAGAACTCCATATGGCAACAAGAGCCCTGAGACGGTTGTCAAGTATGCCCTTGAAAACACAGATTTTCTTTTAAGCAAAGGCGCAAAGATAATTGTCATGGCATGCAATACAGCTTCAAGTGTTGCAACAGAAAAGATGGCTGAAAGGTTTGATGTCCCAATTTTTGAGGTTATCACACCGGCTGTGGAGCTTGCAATAAAGATTTCCGGTAAGTCCGGAATCGGCGTTATCGGGACAAGGGCCACGATAAACAGCGGCATCTATGAAAAAAAGATAAAGCAGATGAATCCTGATGCAAAGGTTTATTCATTTCCGTGCCCTTTGCTTGTCCCGTTGGTGGAAGAGGGGTGGCTTAAAAAACCGGAAACAAGGATGATAGTAAAAAAATATCTGCATCCATTGAAGGTCAGGCAGATAGGCACCCTTATCCTTGGTTGCACACATTATCCAATCTTAAAAAACATCATACAGCAAAAGGTCGGCAAGAGGGTAAATATAATCGATTCTTCTATAGCCGTTGCAGGCAAGGTAAAGGATTTTTTAGAAAATCATGTTGAAGTCGACAGCATGCTCGATAAAAAAGGGGAGTGCAGGTTCTTTGTGTCTGATGTAACAGAGCAGTTTAAAAAAACAGCAAAAGAGATGCTTAAAAGAACCGTTATTCTTGAGCATGTAAGGATATAGGGAGAGAACAACCGTGAAAGACAAAAAAGGATTATACTATTATCCGTTTCCAGGGAACAAACAGATCCGCGCGTATGTTCGCGAATCTGAAGGCAGCATCTTGTTCAGGCTCTGGAGTAAAGAAGACCCCGGCCTGTGGATGGAACACGGGTGGGTGCCGTACGGGGCCATCAAGCAGGCTGCCGGCATGTTCAAGCGCGGCAGTTTTGATCCCGACCAGGCTTATGATATCCGGGTGGCAAAGGCGCTTCTTGAGGAAACCGGCTGACTATAAAAACATGTTTAAAAACATTGACAAATAAATATTTTTGACATAATTTAACCAAGTTGGGATGCGGGCATAGCTCAGCTGGTAGAGTACAAGCTTCCCAAGCTTGGTGTCGCGAGT
>JABMRH010000285.1 GCA_013202725.1 Desulfobacteraceae bacterium | reverse complement strand
TTGAAACAGACGCCGCAAAACCTTCTGATATTCCTATCAGCACAAGAGATGCCGAATGAATAGACAGAATTATAAAACCGGCAAAGATTACAATATGGATAATGCCGGCGAGCAGATATCTGGGCTGGCGATACTGGCCGACCGCATATTTCAACATATATATAAAACGTTTTTTTAAACGATCCAGGCGGGGATCAGGGGCTGCGGAAAAAAGGGGGGCTATCCGTTTTGCAATGATGTATGCAAATACGCCGGTTCCGGTAACAGGAACCAAAACAGAAAAAACAACAGCAGGTATGCCAAGGATATAAGCGCCGGCCGGAGGAATCAAAGCTGTATCCATTTTTTCCTTTCATTAAGTTTTACATAAGTTTTACATTTGGTTGACAAACATTCTATTTTAATCATATTAATCATAAAATTGAAATAGTATTAAAAAATACCGCATTCTTAATACGTTATATAATATAAAAGCTGTTTTTAAACAACCGAAAAGGAGAACGGTATGGCAAATGGAATCCGATATCAGGACAAACCGTGGCTGGCTCATTATGGAAATGAGGTCCCGGAAAAGTTAGAATACAAAGAAACACACATTGTGGAGTTTCTCGAAAGATCGGCAGGAAGGTTCCCGGATAAAACAGCCTTGAACTTCCAGGGATACAAGGTTTCATATCGCGAGATGACTGATATGATAAACCGTTTTGTCGCCTGTTTAAATGACTTTGGCATAAAAAAAGGTGACCGTGTAGCCATCCTTCTTCCAAACCTTATTCCCTGCGTTGTCAGCTATTACGCCATATTGAAGATAGGAGCCATAGCTGTCATGAACAATCCCCTTTATACAGACAGGGAACTATATCATCAATTCAATGATTCAGGATCGAAAATTCTCATTACCCTTGATCTGCTTGCCAACAGAATAATTGATCTCAGACCGAAAACAAATATAAAGCAGATTATTTATACATCTATCGGAGATTATCTTCCCTTTCCAAAAAATTTGCTATTTAAGCTTGTCGCCAAAAAGAAAAAACTTGCAGCAGATGTTAAATCTGCCGACAATCTTTATAAATGGAAGGATGTTCTGGCAAAATATTCTTCAAAGCCACACCCTGTGGACATTTCTTTTGATGATGTTGCCATGTACGAATATACTGGCGGAACAACCGGTGTTTCAAAGGGTGTAATGCTGACACATGCAAACCTGAGCAAACAGATCCAGCAGATTTCAGCATGGTTTCCAACATTCAAAAAAGGCAATGAAGTAATGCTTGGCTGCCTTCCATTCTTCCATGCTTTCGGTCTTTCGCCCTGCATGAACTGGTCTATATGCATGGGATGGGAAATTATCCTTGTCCCAAAGCCTCAGCCAAAACCTCTTATTGAGGCTATTAACAAATATAAGCCCACAATAGTAGCATTTGTTCCGACAATGATAATTGGAATGCTTAATCATCCTGATATTGTTAAGGCGGATATCACTTCAATCAGAGGCTGCTTTTCCGGGAGTTCTCCCCTTCCCATTGAAGTTATTAAAAATTTTGAACAAAAGACAGGAGCCGTTATTGTAGAAGGGTTTGGTTTGACCGAGGCCAGCCCTGTAACCCATGTAAATCCCTTTGTCGATGGCAAAAGAAAGGTTGGAAGCATTGGTCTGCCTATTCCGGATACAGAGTGCCGCATAGTTGACCTGGTTGAGGGAAAAACAGATGTTCCTGTTGGAGAAGTCGGCGAACTCCTTATAAAGGGGCCCCAGGTTATGAAAGGTTACTGGAACATGCCTAAAGAAACAGAAAAAACCCTGGTTGACGGCTGGCTTTATACAGGGGATATCGCCAAAATGGATGAAGAAGGCTACTTTTTTGTTGTTGACCGCAAAAAAGATATGATTATATCCGGCGGTTTAAATGTGTATCCGCGCAATGTTGAAGAGGTCTTTTATGAGCACCCGAAGGTACAAGAGGCATGTGCCATCGGAATACCGCATCCAACCCGTGGCGAGGCGATTAAAGTTTTTGTTGTGTTGAAAAAGGGCGAAACTGCAACACATGAAGAGCTTCTTGAATTTTGCACAGACAAGATGGCCAAATTCAAATTTCCAACTGAGATCGAATTCAGAAAAGAGCTGCCAAAAACCAATGTAGGCAAAATATTAAAAAAGATTCTCAGAGAAGAAGAGCTGATAAAAAGAAAAAAACAGGAAAGCAAATGAGGTAAGCCCGTTGCTCTGGTTCATTCTTGCTTTTGCAACAGCATTTTGCGTTGCCACCGGAGATGCCTTAACAAAAAAGTTCTTTGGTCGTTTTTCTCCTTATGAAATGGCTATAGTTGTTTCACTGTATAGCCTTCCATTTTTGCTGATTACCTTCCCTTTAATTACCATTCCCAAATTGGATAATGTGTTCTGGCAGACTGTTTTAATATTAGTCCCTGTTGATATCTTTGCGTTATACCTCTATATGAAGGCGCTCAAGCTTTCACCTCTTTCACTTTCAATTCCTTTTTTGTCTTTTACTCCTGTTTTTATGATATTAACCGGCTTCCTCGTTCTGGATGAGAGCCCGAATGTCTGGGGGGTTTGCGGAATCTCATTAGTGGTGGCAGGAAGCTATGTATTGTATAGCTCAAAGATAAAATATGGATACCTTGCTCCATTTCGTGCTATTCGCAAAGAGCCTGGATCCTGGTTGATGCTTGTCGTTGCCATGCTCTATTCAATTTTAGCTGTTTTGGGCAAAAAGGCGATCCAGCATTCCTCCCCGATATTTTTCGGCTTTTTCTTCCTTGCCTCCGTTAATATCACAATATTGATCTTCTTCCCGTTACTGTCAAAAATTAAGTGGAATGCTTTGTTTAGAATGCCTGTCAGGGGAATATGTGTTGGGTTTGTTCTCTGTCTGCACGTACTGCTTCATGTCCTTGCCATCAGTATGGTTGAAGCGGTTTATATGATATCCGTCAAGCGGATGAGTATTCTATTTGCCATTATATACGGCTGGCTTCTATTCAAGGAAACCGATATCAAAAGCAGAATGTTGGGAGCAATCCTCATGTTTCTGGGAATTGGCGTCATAACACTGCTGGGTTGAATAGACATTATCGCTGGTCCTTCACGGTATAATGAAAACC
>JABMRH010000284.1 GCA_013202725.1 Desulfobacteraceae bacterium | reverse complement strand
TAGAACGGCTGGAAGCTGTTCTCTGCCTTTAACTTTTTTCGTTCAAAGAGCGCGTAAACGACGGGAACCACTACAAGCGTAATCAGATTCGAACTGATCAGCCCGCCGATAATTGCCCGGGCCATGGGCGCCTGGGCTTCGCTGCCTTCGCCAATGCCCAAAGCCAGTGGCGACATTGCCAAAATGGTGGTCATGGCGGTCATCAGAATAGGCCGGAGTCGTCTTCTGCCCCCCTCTTCAATGGCCTCTCTCAGTGGCAGTCCGTCCCGGCGGCGCAGCAGATTGATGTGATCTACCAGCAAAATGGCGTTATTCACCGCAATGCCGCCCAGCATGATACAGCCGATATATGATTGTATGTTAAAGGTGGTATTGGTTAAAAAGAGCATCAGTATCACACCGATAGCTGCAAGCGGTACGGAAAACATCACCACAAAGGGATATCGAAGTGACTCATAAAGTGAGGCCATCACCATATAGACCAGAATTATCGCCAACACAAAGCTCATCAAAAGCTCGCGAAAGGCCTTCTGCTGCTCTTTGTAATCGCCACCAAAGAGGATGCTGAAATCTCTGGGAACCGGCACATTCTGCAAACCCTTCCGAATATCGGCTAAAATGGAGCCCATGTCCCTGCCGGTGATATTAGTATTCACATAGACCACACGCTCCTGGTCTTTACGTTCGATGAGCACCGGCCCCAGTCTTGGGCGAACTTCCACCACGTTTCGGAGTACTACTCGTTCGCCTTCGGTATTGGTAACGGTAAGATCCAGAATATCCCGCAGTTCTTTTTTCTCCGCACCTTCGAGTTTTACCAGAATTCGATACTCGTTTTCCGCCTCCCTGTAGTTGCCGGCAGCGGTTCCGGAAAGCACTGTTTGAAGCATGTTGGCAATATTGGATACCGTCAGCTTCATATCGGCAGCCTTTTGCCGATCCACGATAATGAGTTCCTCCGGAGTTCCGGATTCCCTGCTTATTTTAATGTCGGTGATGCCGTCCACATTCTGGATGATCTTCTCAACCTCACGAGATAGAGCGTCGGATTTTTCAAGGTCATAGCCTCGCACCTCTATCTGGACCTTTTCATCTCCCCCTGTTCCGATCCGAAGCACAAAGAGCCCCTGTCCGGCGCGGGTGCGGATTTTGACGCCTGGCATAGAGACAATCTTTTTGCGAAGGGCTACAGCTATCTCTTCGCTGGATCGGGTCCGTTCTTTGACCGGCTTCAGCGCAATACGCATCTGGCCGGTATTTGATCCAGTGGCGCGTCTGGTGGAACCGCCGATAAAGGATACCGTGTTTTCGATTTCCGGCACCTCCTGTTTTACGATGGTTTCGATTTTCTGAAAGGCCTGATTGACTAACTCGAGCCTGGTACCTACGGCCATCTCTGCATAGACCCGTACTTCGCTTTCATCCGCGGCGGGCATCAATTCGACACCGACCAGCGGAACCAGTAAAAAGCTTGCTAAAAGCACCAGAAGTGAAGATCCTAAGATCAGCGCCTTGTGGTTGAGGGCAAAGCAGAGAAGTTTTTTGTACTTGTTTTCCAGCCAGGTAAAAAACTGTCCTGTTATCTGAAAAATCTTCCTGCCTGGAGACATACCATCTTTTGTCTCAATAATGACCGAAGTGCGAACTCGGGAGGCCAGCATGGGTACAAGCGTCAGGGCCACAGCGAGAGAACATCCCAGCGAAAAACTCACCACGCAGGAAAGTTGTTTGAACATGATCCCGGACATGCCGCGCACAAAAATAAGTGGCAGAAACACCACAAGAGTAGTCAAGGTGCTGGCAATCACTGCGGCCACTACTTCCCGGCTGCCATTTATAGCAGCTGATTCAGGGTCCTGGCCGGATTCTCCGAGCCGATGGATGTTCTCAAGCACTACAATAGAATTGTCCACCAGCATGCCGATGCCAAGCGCCAGACCACCAAGAGTCATCAGGTTCAGCGTAAACCCGCTGAAATACATCAGGGCGAAGGTGGCAACCACCGATATGGGAATCGCTGTGGCAATAATGGCGGTGCTGAGGATGTTCCGAAGAAAAAGCAGCAGTATAAATACAGCCAGCGCTCCGCCGTAGAGGATGGTGGTACCCAGGTTTGTAATGGAGCGCTTGATATAATCGGAGGTATCAATGATGGGAAAAATATGAAGCTGGGGGATGTCCCTGTTGATTCGTTCAATCTCCTTGAGCACGCCGGTCGCCACCTCCACGGTGTTTTTCCCAGACTGTTTATTGACCGAAAGGCGCACACCGGGCTTGTCGTTTACCCGAACTATCCGGGTTACTTTCTCCCAGGCATCTTCTACGGTTGCGATCTCTTTCAGCTGAATTGGCGCCCCTTCACGGATGGCGACCACCGTATTTCGCAGCTCATCCAAACTGTTATAGACACCCGGGGTTCGTATGGTGACATCAAGCGGCCCCTGCTCAATGGTGCCGGCCGGGAGATTGATGTTTTCTTCCTTGAGGCGCTTTAGAAGCTGATCAATTGGAAGTCCCAGGGCTTTTATCTTTTCCGCATTCAGGTTGACGTGGATCTCCCTGTCCAGTCCGCCACGAATATCCAATGAGGCCACCCCGGGAATCCGCTCAATCCGATTTTTAACCTGGTTGTCGATAATTCTTCTTATCTGGATTGGGTCCAGGTTGCTGGATACTCCTATGATGAGAATCGGAAAGGATGCGAGATCGTATTTGCGCAGTCTGGGCCGTTCGGCATCTTCCGGAAGGCGTGGAATGACTCGATCCAACCGGTCCCTGATATCGTTGGCTGCTGCATCCAGGTCCGTACCCCATGTGAAAGTAACCCGAACGCTGCTTTGGCCTTCGGCAGAGACCGAGGTGACTTCCTCCACCCCCGGCACTGCGCTCATGGCCTCCTCTATGGGGCGTGTGATCAGCTCTTCGACTTCCTCGGGACTGGCGTTTTCATATTCGGTGGTAATGCTCAGTGTCGGGTAGGTAATATCGGGCATCAGGTCGATGGAAAGCCGGGACAAGGAAACCCAGCCTATTATGATGACTATCAAAAAGACCATAACGGTCAACACTGGGCGCTGTACGGAAAAGCGGGAGATATTCATGATTTACCTGGTAGAATAATCAAAGACCCGTCTTCCAGCAGGTGATGCCCCAGAGTCACCACTGAACCGGTGATGGGCGGATTCAGCACTTCCGCCTGAAGGCCGCTTACGATACCGACAGTCACTGGAACAAACCGGGCTTTTTGCTCTTTAAGATCGGCTAAAAAAACCCCCTGGGTTCCATTTCTCTTAACAAGGGCGGCTACCGGAACCACGGTGGCGTTTTTATGCTCATCGAATTGAATGTGAACCCGCACAAACATCCCCGGTTTCAAAAGCTTTTGTGCATTGGGGATTTCGATCTCCACCCGGGCTTGCCGGGATTTTTCTTTCAGAAGCGGGGCTATTCGAATTACTTTTCCGTTAAAAGTGTGTCCCGGAAACGCATCGGTTGAAATGATTGCTTCCAGCCCCAACTGAATCTTTGGATAGTCCCGTTCGATGACATGGATGGCAGCGATGAGCTTTCCGATATCAAGAATGGAGACTATCGAAGTGTTGGGCGCCAGCATGGCCCCTTCGTCCACAAAGCGTTCCCCTACCACCCTGTACCCGGCGGTGTTGTTTTCAGTCACTTGAATCTGAGCATAAGAAAGGCGTATGTTGGCTATCTTCAGGGCCGCCTTTTTTTGAGATAGCTGGGCAACAGCCACTTCCAGCTTTGCCTGTTGGGTTTTAAATTCAGACTCTGCAGCATCGATCTGGGATTCGGAGATGATCTTCTTTTTCCGCAACGCTACGGTTCGCTCATACTCTCGTTTTGCGTTTTCTATGGTGCTTTTCCGTTCCTGAAGATTTGCCTGGGCAACCTCCATTTCCGCCGTTGCCTGGCTGACCTGCTGGCGATATTCATCGTCATCCAGTATGGCCACCAGCTGCCCGCCTTTGACCGTATCGCCGATATGAACCAATATCTTTTCGAGCCGCCCCGCGATTTTCGGCGCCAAAATAAACTCAGAGAACGGATACAGGGAGCCGGTAAAGCTTCCCACTTGCCGTATAGAGGCTTTCTTTATGAGCACAACCTCGACGGCAACGGGTACATTTTGGCGCTCGCGCTTGAAGCCTTTACTGGAATCAGAGGCTTTTTGATAGATTTGCCAACCTAAAAAGCCGAGTCCCGCCAAAACAATAATAATGACAAAAAATTTTTTCATGCAAAAAACCTATAAAGTTTATCAAAAATACAAAGCAGCATAATGTTTATAATTAATTATACACATTTTCAAGTAAAACAGTAAACTCTCAACAACCTATGGTGAGATGAAGATTTATCGACATTAGCTAAAATCGGATATTAAACAGCCGGCAACTGTTTTCCCATGTGGCGGATGCCAGATATTCCGGGTCTTCCTTTCTTATTTCCGCCAGTTTAAACAGAATAGGCCTGACAAATGCCGGTTCATTCCGTCGTGTGCGATTTTTTTCCGGAGCAGGTGTTAGATATGGCGCATCGGTTTCTATCAGGATCTGTTCAACAGGGATTATGGGCGCAAGCTTGCGCAAATCAGCGCCGCGCTTTTTTAGCGTCAGAATGCCTGTTATGCCGACATAAAGTCCGAGATTAATATATTGCTCCAGTTCCGCCCTGTTTCCGCTAAAGCAGTGCACAACCCCTTTTCCATCCTTTTTATGATGAGCCCTAACTATTTCTAACAGGCGGCCATTACTGTCTCTTTCATGAAAGATAACCGGAAGGCTAAACCTGTCGGCAATCTCAAGCTGCCTTATAAACCATTTTTCCTGATCATCTTGTGGCGAATACATGCGGTTAAAATCAAGGCCGATTTCACCCCATGCACAAACCTTAGGGCTTTCAGCAAGATTTATCAGAAACTTTAAGATTGATTCACAGCAGCTTTTTGTTTCGTGAGGATGAACGCCGACAGAGGCATAAATATTGTTTGTGGATTCAGCCAGAGCAACGGCTTTGATCGAACTTTCTTTGTCTGTTCCCACCGTCATGCAGGCTGCAACCCCGGCGTCATGCGCGCGTTTAATAACCGCATCAATATCTTTATCATAGACCCTGTCGTCAAGATGGCAATGGCTGTCAAATAGTTTCATGTTATATTCTCAATAACTTTGCTTATAATTGATGCAAGCTTTAAAGAAGATTCCTTTGCCACGGCAATTATTTCTTCAATTGTTGATTCAACCGGTTTGTCCGGATCGTGCACATTGGTTATTGTCGATAACCCCAGCACCTTTATGCCGGCATGTACAGCCGTAATTACCTCGTGGACAGTTGAAAAGCCGACGGCTTCAGCTCCTATAGCTCTTAAAAAACGCACTTCAGCAGGTGTTTCAAGGCAGGGGCCTGTCAGGCCGGCATAAACCCCTTTTTGTAGGCAGATTCCATTGTTTTTTCCGGCTTTCTCAGCAATTGAGACAAGCTGTTTATCGTATGCCTGCGTCATATCAGGGAACCTTATGCCCCAGGTCTCTTCATTTGGCCCTATCAGAGGGTTGGAGCCTGTAAG
>JABMRH010000036.1 GCA_013202725.1 Desulfobacteraceae bacterium | reverse complement strand
GGGGTAAGGATTAGAGGATATATTTAAGATCCTTTGCAAGCAACAAAAAATATCGTATTTCTTCCAACAAACCAAGCGCATTATACAAAAACTGGATGTATTGTTTTATTGTAGAATTTTTCGATTGGCCTCTAATCCTTAATCCTCTAATCCTCTAATCCTCTAATCCCGTAGACGGGCGGTAAACAGTGAAACCCAGCGATTTAACACACAAAAAACATTTAATAATCCTTGCACTTGCCGTTGTGGGGTTTTCCGTTCTTTTTATTTCCATTCTGCTTAAAGGCATCGCCTTCAATATACTTACGCAGATAGACAACACCCTTTATTCTCAATTTTTATTAATCCGTGAGCGGCTCAATGAGGATAAAAAGACCGTTCAGAGCAACGTTGTTATAGTCGGGATCGACGATAGAACGTTAAACAGGCTCGGCGCTTATAATCCTTCCAAATATCGAAGATATCACATAGATCTGCTTGCGAATATACTTAAAGGCAAACCCTCCGCGGTGGCTTATGATATCCTTTTCGGCGATCCCCATGATGATCCGGATGTGGACAGGCGGTTTTCTGAGATTATGAAAAAAGGGCCGGTCTTTTCGGTTATTTTCGGGTCTGCTCATGCTCAATCAAAACAAATGTTCAAGCCGCTTGCCGATAATATCTCCGGCAAACAGAACATGAAATTTGTAAGCGAAAACGGTTTTGAGTCAATGGCTCCCTTTATGCTTTCTTCTTTGAAAGGCATTGGCCTTGCAAATGCCTACCCGGATAATGATGGGATATTAAGGAAGATGCCGATGCTTTTCAAAGTGGGCGGCAGGCTTTATCCGACAATATCGCTCGAGATATTTAGAAACATAAATAATATCCCGCGATCTAAAATCAGAATTAAAAACAACAGGGTAATAGCTGGCGAGACAACAATTCCTGTTGATAAATATTGTAGAGCGTATGTAAATATCG
This sequence comes from Desulfobacteraceae bacterium, assembly GCA_013202725.1. Lineage (GTDB taxonomy): Bacteria > Desulfobacterota > Desulfobacteria > Desulfobacterales > ETH-SRB1 > Desulfaltia. The sequence continues at coordinate 3,144 of JABMRH010000036.1, read as the reverse complement.
ATAATACATACAAAATAAGAGAAATATCATTTTATGATGTCTGGGCTGGTCGCGTGCCAGGGCGTTTTTTTAATGATAAAGTTGTATTTGTTGCTGCAACGGCTACAGGCCTTGGCGACAATAAACTGGTCCCGCTGTTCGGCTATGTCAGCGGAATAATGATTCACGCCAACCTGTTGCTGAATATGACCCATAATAATTTCATTAATGAAGTTGCGGGAACCTCTTATTATCTTCTAATACTTTTTGCTTCTTTTTTTTATACATACCTGTTTTATTCACGCCACGAATTACCTCTCATAAAAAGGGCGATTAGTTATGTCTCAAGTGTGTCACTTGTTACCAAATTCGGCAATGCGCTTCTTAAAATACCGATTGTCAAAGGCCCTTATAACTCATTCAAATCCATGCGTGACAGAAGCTATGGTTTAAGAATATTTTTTCTTTTGTTTTCTGAAACACGGCAGCGTCTTGCGCCGGTCCTTTTACAGCTTGTATTCCTATATGCGGCCCTCTTTTTAATTTTCTATTATTTCAACATCCTCATTAAACCATTTACCATTATGATACAATTGGTTATCTCTTATATAATTGTTTCTGAATTCAAAAGAATAGATTTCAGCAAGATTTCTTCTCAAGAACAAAAGGAAAAATCAGACAGGATAACAGGATAAACAAGATTTTGTTTCAAGTGAACAAACAAGGTTAAGTGTCACTCTAACTATCCAGTAAATCATAAAATCATAATCCTGAGGAAGGCATATAAGTGAAACACAGAGAATTGACTGAGAAAATCATTGATTGTGCATACAGAGTTTACAACCGAATGGGTTATGTTTTTCTGTGGATTTAATTATTAATTAAGGAAAATCAGAATGAGAATATTACCGAAGCCAGGGTTAATTATTTCCATACCTGCAATTGCAAGATCTCGGGCAATGCGGACATGTCTGTTTTTTGTTTTAATTTTACCTGTTTTTTTTGTTTATGCAGAAAAAGCGGCTATTGGCGCATATAATGATGTTAGAGGCTTTAAGACAGCTGCCGGGCTGCTTAATAATGGAATGTATCTTGAAGCGTTAAGCACATATCAGGAGATTTCAGATTATTCGGATAAACAGGACAACAGAGCGCGGGCATTATTATTCATGGGAACAACTTACAGCCTTTATCTTGATCAGTATGACGCTGCTTTAAAACAATTTGACAAAATCATTAAAACCTATCCAACCAGCCAGGCAGCCTCTGATGCTCTTTTTAACAGTGGCATGGTATTATATGAAACAGGCAAATTTAAAAACGCTCATGCTTTTTTTAAAAAGTACATGGAAAAATATCCGGATGGCTTGCGCAGACAATCGGCGGAAGTATGGGCTGACAGCGCAAAGACTCAGATGTCAGAGATTCGGGAACCTGAAGAGATTGCTTCGGTTCCTTTGTATAAGAGGGATGTTGAGGATACAAATATCAGGGTTTTGATTAAAAACAGAGCTGAAAAAATTACCATTCATTCAGAGCAAAACATCTCATTGTATAATCCATTTTCAAAGAAAATGATTTATAGTAGTTCCGAGCCTGTAATTTTAACAAAAAAGGGGGAACAGCTTGCGGCAAATGGCCGTAAGCTTGATCTCCATATGTGTATGGTCAAAACCGACGGCAAAACTATTCTGGTTGATAATCGCGGATTCAGGGGCGATCTTACTATATTAGCTGATTCAAAATCGCTGTCTGTTATTAATAATATTCCGGTTGAACAGTATCTTTATGGTGTCGTGCCGAAAGAAATGCCTCATAGCTGGGCAAAGGAAGCCCTGAAAGCTCAGGCAGTAGCTGCCAGAACATATGCTCTTTATATTAAAGATAAGAGCGCAGACAAACCATATGATGTGGAATCAACTACGACATCGCAGGTATACGGAGGATTTGACTCTGAAAAAGAGGAGTCTAATCTGGCGGTTGATGAGACACGTGGTCAGGTAATTACCTATGATGGAAGACTTATTATTGCCTATTTTCATTCAAGCAGCGGAGGGCATACCGAAGATTCAAAAAATGTATGGATCGCTGATTTGCCATATCTTAAGGGGATTTCTGACAGTTTTAGCGCAAATATTCCAAATGGCCAGTGGAGCTTTTTTGTTTCATATAATGATATGAAAAATCTTTTGAACAAGTACGGCCTGAATATTGGACAGATTAGGGGACTCAATGCCGCCGGTGAGTCTCAATCAGGACGTTTGCTGGGAGTAAGGGTTGTTGCAAATAACGGGACAACCGAATTAAAAAGCAATAATTTCAGAATAAAGGTTGGAGCAACCAGCTTAAAAAGCACACTTCTAAAAATGGCGCCGGATCGTGACGGCATTCTTTTTACCGGGAAAGGTTACGGTCATGGAGTCGGTATGAGTCAATGGGGCGCCAATATGATGGCCCAAAAAGGGTTCGGTTATCAGGATATTTTAAAGCATTATTATCAATCTGTTAAAATAGTGGCTCTGAGCAGCCAATAATTCGTAAGAGTTCAGCCACAAAGGCACAAAGCCACAAAGCCACAAAGGCACAAAGGCACAAAGGCTCAAAGGTACAAATGCAACCACATGAAATAATAAAACAGATCCCGATTTTTAAAACATTAAGCGATTCTGATCTAAATGACCTTGTTGGTTCGCTTCGTCTGAAACCCTTGAAACAGGGTCAGGCCCTTTTCTGGAAGGGCGATGAAGGAACTGCTCTGTATATAGTAAAAAAGGGGACAATTAAAATTGTGCTTCCGTCAACAGAGGGTGATGAAATTATCGTCACAATGTTTTCAGAAGGGGATTTTTTTGGAGAAATGGCCCTGCTGGATGGAGAACCCAGATCTGCAGACGCTGTTGCAATAGAACCATCTGAAGTATTTATCCTCAGCAGAGCAAATTTTCTTTCATTTCTACAGGCAAATGTTGATGCTATTAAAGCAATTCTTTCCCTGCTCTCGAAAAGATTGCGCAGAACAGATGACATGCTGGAAGACACCTGTTTTTTGAATGTTTCAGCAAGACTCGTAAAAAAATTAATAGAGCTCTCAGAATCTCACGGACAACAAAAAGACAACAAAATCCTTATCGACCTTTCTTTAACGCAGAAAGAGCTTGGCGATAT
>JABMRH010000283.1 GCA_013202725.1 Desulfobacteraceae bacterium | reverse complement strand
CTTCCTATATAAATCACGTTAGTCCTGCCGTTCGGATATTCTATCTCGTTTCCTCTCAGGCGAAATTCATAAACCCCTGAACTGGCTGGAGCGTTATTTTGAACTGAGTCAAGTCCCAAAGGAAAAAGAAGCGAGAAATTCGCTGAGAGAGGCGGATATTTATATCCTGAAAGCCTCCTTCTTGCTGGAGGGATACCCAATTCCTTTCGGTAAATACAAATTGAGTGCCTGGAAAGTCTAATGCTGTATTCATTGTCTAATTTACTCCTTATCTGCTTATCCGTCAGGGGTTTCTTTAGCTGTCCGGACTCAATATCTTCATTCTCTTCGTCAAGAAGCTGCTTCATAAGCCTCTTATTTATGTGCTTCTGGGTTCGAAAGAATGCCTTTAAAAGCCTTTCCTCGCCGGAAGGAATAATTACCGAGAGCCTGTTTACAAGTCTTGAGATCCAACTGTTGTCTATTTTCGGTTTGCTACCATTTAGCCATTTAGTAAGTTGAGTCTGGATGAATGGTACTAAATCCGTTGGATTGCATGTCTTCAAAAACTTCTTTTGGTGTTCAATTATCCCTTCTATTATTCTATGAGTAAGTTTATTTCTTGAGCTTATGCGCCTTAATTTGTAAAAGAGCTTTGAATGTGGGGTTCCATGAACAGTGTATATCTTATTAAAACCTTTGTGGACATATCTGATACTGAAGCCCTGGGCGTTTTTTGCTATCTCGGCCACCGTAGTGGACGATTTGCCTGTGTCCCCACAAAATATGCCCGCCTTTGAAAGACGGTTTATAATTATTGCACAATTATTCTTTTTGAGACTATCCTGATTTCTTGACAGCATCTTGAAAAGAGCTGAACTTTCCACCTCTTCAATAATATTCTTATACCTCTCCAGAGAGAGTTTAAGGAAATTAGCAAAAATAATCCTGCCGACAAACTCTGCGTGCTCTTTAGACCACATCTGCAAAACGTATATCCAGATTTGTTATTAAACGAGAAAACCCCGTTAGAAGTTTTGCTATACCCCTTTGTCTGGGCAATATTTCTAACGAGGTAAGAACAAAAAACCCAAAGTCCTTCTTTTAACTTGAAGAAGAAATTTGGGTCTTGTTTTGTGATACCCTGATATGGCTTTCCAGTTATGGGTGCCGGAATTTTTTCAGGCTTGCTTGCTTCTGCAAATATCATAGCTCACAGGTCCAAAGCGGTTTTTATTTGTACGCATCTTTTACCATCCCCACTCGTACCGGATTCATCTCAGTGATAAGAATTTGCTTTTTGTAAACGTAAGTATTGCAAAAAGTTGCTTGTATGTCAATAACTAAAGCGGCTCCCTCAGTAACATCTCAATAAGTTCTGGCTCTATAACCTATCCCAAAAGATATTTCCAGGCAGGAATAATCTTAACTGTCTTGTCATCCTCTTTTTTCAGGGTTTTTTCTTCATCTAAAGTAATAATTTTTCCTTTTTAACTATTCACGGGGTCAACTGATAGTTGATAGGGATGCCCTTTAGTTTTACAGTTTGCAGCTAACTATTATTGTGCTATCAGACAATTATGCCAAGAAAATCTAGAATAGATGCACAAGGTAAGGAATGAAAACTCAAAAATATCCGGGCCATAAGACCGGAAAACTGAGAATTGTTTTATGGCTTTCAATAGCAATATATACCTTTTCTCTCCCCTATGTAATCATTATATATGATATAATCTCATCGAAATGGTCTCCGGCCACTGCAGGGATAGTGCCCAGAATTATTATTATTTCAGCGGGCGCGGCCTATCTTTTCTATTCTGCAAAAACACACCTCTCATTAAGGAGAATATTTTTTCTTATACCATGCATCATTATTGCCTTTTTTATCGTTTTTCTTGAGCCAAACCCGAACAAACATATACACATACCGGAATATGTGCTTATGGCCTGGCTTTTATTTGAGGCAATTCGAATTGATTATAGCGGGGCCGGCATCTTTGTGCTGGTATTTCTTGCTTCATCATTGCTGGGAGTATTTGATGAAGTAATGCAGGGGATACATACAACCCGTCAGTATGGCTGGCCTGATATGCTAAACAACACTTTCTCCAGCCTTATCGGGGTATTGAGCCTTATGGGTTTGAGAAAAAACTGTGGGCCTGGCATAGACTGGATATATCAATTAAAAAAAATGGGTGGTTCGCTTTTGATTATTCTGTTTGGTTTATTAAACACGGGATTAAGCTGTCTGAAGCTGTTTAAAATCAAAAACCATTATGATTTATGGAACTTTTATCCGGACTGGCTTATTGCATTGAACACACTTTTCATGATAATGGCCTTTGTTGTGCTGTGTCAATTGTATCGCCACGCAATGCAATGCAGGGACGAGGTTCAAAGGCCTGTAAAAACCGCTTTTCTCTGGGTGAGTTTGCCTCTTGCAATCCTTGTACTCATAAATTCAGTCATAATTTACGGGTGGGTTTCGGATGTGCCATTTCAATAGTAACAGGTGGTTTTTATTTGTTTTAATTTTATTTTTGTGGATTATTTTATGCTGCACCAACGATGCCGATGCCGACAAAAAGTGGCTTGTGGTGAAAAAAGGCAAAGGCTTCGGCATAAGCGGCATTGCGCTATTTGATCAAAATGGCGGCAAGATCGGGCTACTCGCAGTTCATGACAATAAGATGCCCGGACAGGTGCGAGCGGCAATTGTTACCATTGTTAATGAAACAAGCTTGGAATACACTCCGTTGGAATGGCCGGATAGCTCACGGCTGCCTGTGGATTTCGAATCCGTAACAGCATTGCCGGATGGCCATGAGCTCTCTTTTATGGCTTTAACAAGCAAAGGAGAGATATACCATTTTAAAATAACCGGTTTGTCCATATCTGTTCTCAAACAATTCTCATTGCCCAACAGCGGTAGAAAGCAAAACTTTGAGGGTTTTTCAATTCATAGAGTTGAGAATAGATATCTCGCTGTCTGGGCTCACAGGGGTAAGAATAATAAACCTGCTGTGATTTACTGGGGATGGTTTACCCCATTAAACTACAATTTATCTGTTTTGGGTTCGGCAGAACTGAAAGTCCCGTGGCCTACACAGCCGGATGTCCGGCATATTTCCGACATCAAGATAACCCCTCAGGGGGTTGCCATTATTACTGCAGCATCCGATCCAGGAGACACCGGCCCATTCCAATCAGCGGCTTACTTTGCAGGCAGGTTTTACCCATGCGGAAACACTGTCGAATTTAAACCTGCTGACAGGATGATTCCTTTCCTAAGTTTCAAACATCACAAGGTTGAGGCCCTTGAACTTGCGGGCGATGCAAACGGTATTGTGTTTGCCACAGATGACGAGAATTTTGGATCTTCAATAACATTTCCAAAAACCACAAACGAAACGTTGGGGAAACGTTGGGGACGCCCTTGACAAATTGGACAAAACGGCGGGTGTGAATTCATGAATTCGAGGGAGTTATGAATCGCAACAACACAAACTCGATGAGGGAATTAGTATAATTAGTCAAGGACGTCCCCTACTAATTCCCAAAGGTACGCCTGCGAACAGCTATCCGGACAAGGTTCCATCACAGGTGATCAAGGACAGGTGTTTGAAGATGCGAGAAATCGGAAATAATAAGAAAATGGAGTTTTACAAAAATTTAATCGGGAAAAAGG
>JABMRH010000282.1 GCA_013202725.1 Desulfobacteraceae bacterium | reverse complement strand
GATTAAGGGTTTTTTAATTTGTCGCCTCTCACGACAATTTAAAAAAATAAATTCCTTTGCGTCCTCTGCGGCTCTGCGGTGAAAAATCCCCGATCCCTTTAATCTCTGACACTTCTCATCCCATAAAAATCCTTCTTAAACGCATCAAACTTATCATCAATTATCGCCTGCCGCATATTTTTCATAAGTCCGATATAATAATGGATATTATGAATCGTGTTTAAACGATAAGCAAGCAGCTCCCTTGCCATATAAAGATGCCGCAGATAAGCCCTGGAATAATTGCGGCATGTATAGCATTCGCATTCTGGCTCAACAGGCTTTGTATCGGTTTTAAAACATGAATTGCAAATATTTATTGCGCCGCCACTCGTAAACAGTTGGCCGTTTCTTGCGTTTCTTGTGGGCATCACGCAATCAAACATATCGGCTCCAAGGGCGACAAGCTCGACAATATCTTCCGGAAAGCCGAGGCCCATGACATATTTCGGCTTTGAATCCGGCAGCCTGGGAAGGGTGAAATCGGCGATATCAAGCATTATCTCCTTTGGCTCGCCGACACTTAACCCGCCGATTGCATAACCGCTGAATCCGATATTTACCAGATCATCAATCGATTCCGCTCGAAGATCCTTGAACATGCCGCCCTGCACAATTCCGAACAGGGCATTATCCGCTCCATTTTCCCAGCTCTGTTTGCATCTTTTTGACCAGGACGTGGTAAGCTTTACGGCATCTCCTGCCGTGTCCATATCCGACGGATATGCAATGCAATTATCCAGGCACATAATTATATCTGAACCAAGACATTTTTGTATCTCAACCGTCTTTTCAGGGGTCAGCATATGGCTTGACCCGTCAATATGCGACTGGAACAAAACCCCTTCCTCGCTTGTCTTGGACAGCTTTGCAAGGGAAAATACCTGAAACCCGCCGCTGTCGGTTAAGATCGGCCCCTTCCAGTTCATAAACTTATGAAGACCGGAAAAAATATTTATCACCTCGCACCCGGGCCTTAAGTACAAATGATAAGTATTCCCCAGGATTATCTCCACGCCCATCTCAAGCAGTTCCTCCGGAGACAGCGATTTTACACTCGCAAGAGTCCCTACCGGCATAAAAACAGGTGTTTCAATCACGCCGTGAGATGTTTGAAGCAGCCCGGCTCGTGCTCGTGTTTCTTTTGATTTTGATATTATTTTAAAATTGAACATGTTTAAATATAGGTGTTAGGTGTTAAGTTGTTTTAAAAGATGAACGTCCAACATCGAACATTGAACATCCAACATCGAATAATGATGTCGCTCCGCTCCTCAATTTATTTCTGTTTCTTTTCAGCCGTTTTGATACTCGCAACAAAAATCTTAATTAATTCCTCTGTTTGCTGTAAAATATCATCTAATAGTTCAGGTTTTTTAATTAAAGGTACACGCTGAATAAGTTTTAACCATCGCTGACTCTCCCTGAGTTCTTTTAATGATATACGAAGCTTATGGATAAAATCCTTTGGAGACTCCGCTGCCTGAGCTTCACCATGGTTTGGATAAGGCGAAGTTCCAGATCTTAACAATTGTCCAGCAACATGGTTGCCTGTTCTGGTATTTGGTAGCTGTTCAACGATCTTTATGATTCGCACAGAATACTCGAGCAGCCTTTCTTCCAGATCATATGTTTGTTTCTTCATCTCTTTCAATTCGATGTTCGATGTTTGACGTTCGATGTTCGATGTTCATCTTTTTTCAAAGTTTCTTTAATGATCAGACTGGCCGCTTCTTAGGACAGAGGCGGCGCGCATGTGAAAAGAGCGGTAAAATGACAAGTGCTATTTTAATGGCCGGGTATAATAACAAACGGGAGGTAAGAAAATACAGCAGAACTGTTGCTGAGCAATACGGTGAAACATTTATTGAAACGGGCTACAGACCTTTAAGAGAATTCAAAATTGTAGAGAATGATACGGAAATTAGCAAACCAATGATACAATTTCTGCTTGAAAAGCTAAGCAAAATTGATCTCATTGATGAAATTATTATTGTGGGTCATCGAATGCTTCTTGAG
>JABMRH010000281.1 GCA_013202725.1 Desulfobacteraceae bacterium | reverse complement strand
TTTGTAAACAGCTTCCCAGTTCATTCTAAATCATTTTTTGACAGTTCCGTTAAAAGTCCAAGTTAGCGCTGACGGTTAGCGCTGACGCTTCACTTCGTGTCACTACGTGTCCCGTTTTCACGGGAATGACAATTTAGGCTATTTACGGCAAAATTCAAAGGTCTCATGGTGCGAAGGAGAAAAAAGATGGCAGAAAAACATGATGATGCTTTAATTCTCTGGTTTGATAATATTTCTATCAAGGATATTCCCCTGGTTGGCGGGAAAAACGCTTCACTTGGGGAGATGTATCAAAAACTTACCTCCAAAGGGGTGGCTGTGCCGCACGGCTTTGCAATCACCGCATATGCATATCAGTACCTTCTTAAATCAGCAGATATTGAAGATGCTATAAAAGATGCGCTTGCAGGGCTGGACACCCATGACATGAAAAATCTCCAGGAGCGGGGCAAAAAAGCCAGAAATATTATCCGCACTGCCGAGTTCCCGGACGATCTCAAGCAGGCTATTGTTGAAGCATACAAAAAAATGGAAAAAGAATACGGCGACAATGTAGATGTGGCTGTCCGGTCCTCCGCTACTGCAGAAGATCTGCCTGACGCATCCTTTGCCGGCCAGCAGGAAACCTTCCTGAATATCCAGGGCCCTGACGATCTGATTGACAATTGCAAAAAATGTTTTGCCAGCCTGTTCACAAACCGCGCTATTTCCTACCGGCACGACAAGGGGTTCGGCCAGTTTGACGTATATCTCTCCATTGCAGTTCAAAAGATGATCCGAAGCGATTCCGCCTCTGCCGGAGTTATATTCTCCATTGACACGGAAACCGGTTTTAAGGATGCGGTCTTTATTACCGCTTCATGGGGCCTTGGAGAAAACGTGGTGCAGGGCGCTGTTAATCCTGATGAATATTATGTCTTTAAACCCACCTTAAAGGATGCCAAATGTCCTATAATCGGCAAAAGGGTGGGAAGTAAAAAAATCAAGATGATATATAATACATCCGGAAGCGGCGAGGAGCCGGTCAAGAATATTGATACCACACCCAAAGAACGGGGAAGCTATGTAATAAATGATGATGAAATCATCCAGCTTGCCAAATGGACCTGCATTATCGAAGATCATTATGAAAAAGCCATGGACATTGAATGGGCTAAAGACGGTGATGGCGTTAATGTTGGCACAGGCAAACTTTTTATCCTCCAGGCAAGACCGGAAACCGTTCATTCACAAAACACAAAAAGGGTCATGGAAACCTATGTGCTCAAGGAAACCGGCAATGTTCTTGTAACCGGCCAGGCTGTCGGAACCAAGATCGGCCAGGGCAGAGCCCATATTATTGAAGATACAGCCCATATACATGAATTTAAGGAAGGGGAAATTCTGGTTACCGACATGACGGATCCTGACTGGGAGCCGATAATGAAAATTGCCGGCGCTATTGTCACCAACCGTGGCGGGCGAACCTGCCATGCGGCGATCATCTCCCGTGAGCTGGGAATCCCGTGCGTAATAGGCACTGTGAACGGCACTAAAGTTATCAAGGCCGGCACGGAAATTACCGTTTCCTGTGCAGAAGGTGAAACAGCTAAAATATATGATGGGTTTTTGAAGTTTGAAATAGACAAACTCGATCTTGATTCAGTGCCTGCAACCAGGACCATGATCATGATGAATGTCGGAATCCCGGAAAAGGCCTTCACCGAATGCCAGATTCCCAATGAAGGTGTGGGGCTTGCCAGGGAGGAGTTCATTATTAATTCACATATCGGAATTCATCCGCTGGCTCTTTATTATTTTGATGATCTCAAAGCCAAAGCCGATGCAGGCGACGCTGAACTAACAGAAATTGTAAAAAAGATCGGAGCGCAAACCACGGCTTATCCGGATGACAAGAAACAGTTTTTTATAGATAAACTTGCTGAGGGTGTAGGCCGTATCGGCGCAGGCTTCTATCCCAAGGACGTAATTGTCCGGCTGTCAGATTTTAAGAGCAACGAATATGCAAATTTAATCGGCGGAACCCTTTATGAACCTGTGGAAAGCAACCCCATGATCGGCTGGCGGGGAGCCTCCCGTTATTATGACGAAAAATACAAACCAGCCTTTGAACTCGAATGCAAAGCTCTGCTCAAGGCACGCAACGATATGGGGCTGACGAACATTAAATTGATGGTGCCGTTCTGCAGAACTCCCGAAGAGGGACGCAGGGTAATTGAGGTTATGAAGGAATTCGGCCTTGTTCAAGGTGAAAATGATCTTGAAGTATATGTGATGTGCGAGATACCGAGCAACGTGATCTCAGCCGATGCCTTCTGTGATGTATTCGACGGATTCTCCATCGGCTCCAACGACCTGACCCAGCTTATCCTGGGACTGGATCGTGATTCAGATCTTGTGGCTCATATATTTGACGAGAGGAACGATGCTGTTAAAACCATGGTGCGCATGGTAATTGACGTAGCCAAACGCCGCGGCAAAAAGATCGGCATCTGCGGCCAGGCTCCAAGCGATTTTCCTGAATTTGCCACATTCCTCGTTGAATGCGGTATCGACTCAATGAGCCTAATTCCCGACACCGTTATTAAAACAAGACTGGCTGTAGCTGAAAAGGAAAAAGAATTAGGCATCAAAGCCGATTAACGGTTCTTTGCTCTGGTTCCCGCCGCTTTACCCGTTATGATATCTATAATATGCCGCGCATGTTCCTTCGCTGGACACCATGCACGGGCCTACAGGATCCATTGGTGTGCAGAGCTTCTTATATAGAGGGCACTCGGGTGGTAACTTCAGGCCTGTAAGAATCTCGCCGCAAGCACATCCCTTGGGATCTTTTGATTCAGGCGCTGAAAATTCAATCATCTTTTCCGCATCAAAGGTGGAAAACCTTTTCCTGATTTTTAAACCACTTTTTGGTATTACCCCTATACCGCGCCAGACAACGTCAACTGTTTCAAAAACATCCTGCATGATTTTTTGCGCCTTTTCATTTCCATCAAATGTCACGGCCCTTGGATATCCATTAATAAGTTCCGGATTGCCTGATTCTATCTGTTCAACAAGTATCGATACCGACTGCAATATATCCGACGGTTCAAAACCGGCAACCACGCATGGTATTTTATACTTTTCAAAAACCGGAAGGTAAGCCTTTGTTCCGATAATCACGGAAACATGTCCGGGCAGAATAAATCCGTCTATTTTAACCTCTTTTGTTTGCATTAGGGCATCAAGGGCGGGAGGAACTATTTTATGGGCTGAAAAAACAAAAAAGTTATCAAGCTTTGCCTCTTTTGCTGAAATTATGGTAGCTGCTATAGTTGGGGCTGTTGTTTCAAAGCCCACACCTAAAAAAACTACCTTTTTGTCAGGATTCTTCCTTGCAATTTCAAGAGCGTCAAATGCGGAATACACGATACGGATATCCCTGCCGTTTGCACGCTCCTTTTGAAGTGATGAATCAGTTCCCGGAACCCTCATCAGATCACCAAAGGTAGTCACAATAACATCATCTACCCTGGCAAGCCCTATAAAGGCATCTATATCCTGCTGGCCGGTAACGCATACAGGACAACCTGGGCCGGAAAGAAAAGAAATGGTTTCCGGAAGAAGCGCACGGATTCCGCTTCTAAAGATAGACATTGTATGCGTGCCGCAAACCTCCATCAAGCGTATATCTCTTCGGCTTATCTTTTTTATCCTGTTAATAATTGTCCTGCAAATTTCCGGGTCCCTATATTCTTCAACATGTTTTATTGTCATTTTAATTGTAGCTCTCTAATAATAAATTAAAAAATAATCACGAAAACAGGTTACCGAACATCATTCTCTTTGTCAACAAGAGTGGCTGCCTAAAACCCTATATGTTTCCGCCCTTTATGAAATCTCTTAACCTCGGCTTATTCAAGGTCGGACTTGCCGTTGTACCGGAACTTTTTGAGATTTTGCTCCAA